>CAZBDF010000154.1:0-9579 GCA_964490385.1 uncultured Lentimicrobiaceae bacterium
CAGAAAGAATATCTTCTTCAGCCTGCTTTGCCCTGTTGGTTAATTTTATTTTTAACACCGGATTTAAGCTTGTTTTTTGCAATAATGTATAAATTGCCTCAAGAACATTTACATCATCTTGCTCGCTAATCATTTTTTGCAGTTTAGATTTTATTGTTATAGTGTCCATTATTAACTTTTGTTTTGGACAAAATTAACAAATAAATGCCAAATCCCGGTTATCCGAATCATGAAGGCCACGAACGCCAAATTCAAGTTCAGGTTTGAAATTGAAGAGGAAACGTTTGAAATGGGACATAAAAAAACCTCCAAGGTCTCGAAGACCTTGGAGGTTTTGTATTTTTAAATCTAATCGAAAATTACTTTACGATCAACTTCTTTGTAACATTGCTATTTTCAGTTTCAATATTCAGGAAATAGACTCCCTTGCTTTGACCAGATAGATCAAGGTCAAAATTCCCATCGACAACTTTGCTTAAAACTGTTTGCCCCATGGCACTCATCACAGTAATATTTACCGCCTGATCAATCATGATATGAAAAACACCGCTTGAAGGATTTGGATGAATGTTCACTTTATTCAATTGCTCCGAAATCCCGGTATAATCAATCTGAAGTGTCTCCAATTTTGAAAGGCCTTCATTTACATAATATCCCTGATTGGGCATACTTTGGTCGAAAGTTGCAGTTAAGGTGAAGTCTTCGTTGGTTGAGCTACGGAACATCCTAAAATTCATCATTTCTTCGTCCATCATACCATCCTGGCTGGCAGTAACGCTATCATTTCCGCATGCTACAAGCGCCATGTTTTCGTATAAATCTTCAATTTCGATAAAGCCGGTACACAGGCCTTCTTGATTAAATACACCAATCTGATCATCTAATTCAAAATTCTGAACCTGACTTGCCGGAACAGCAATAACATGCGAATTACCGGTGGGGGGAGTTAATTCCCAACCTTCACGGATGTTGATAGGAAGAGGAATTTTGTTGTTGCCTGTGCCAGGTACATTTTCAGCAAAAGTAATACTTACCGCATTTTTAACATGCACAAGATAGGCTTTTCCCGACATCAGGTTATTTAGCGATGTGATGTCCTCCTCCGGCCAATAAACACCATAACCTGCAACTTCCTTAACAAGTGTCAGGTCATTCAAAACTGCGCTAAACAAGCTTTCGCAACTTACCGGATTGTTCGACAATACAGGCATCAGGTTCCAACCTTGCGCCAGGTTGATGGTTTTGCTGGCTGCTTCATATCCGGCCATTTGAAGGCTAACTTCTTCGCTAACCTTAATTTTATAACCTGTTGATGAATTCCAGTTACCGATGGTATTAATGCTTTGTACTGGCCACCATGCATTTTGCATATCCTGAACAATTACGATGTCATCAGCAATAGAAGCAAGCACATCTTCAATTTGTTCCGCTTCGGGAAGGATGTAGGACGATAAGCTTGTCCAGCCTTCGGGCATCACAATATTCTGGCTCATCATTGCCCCTTCGGCATCAATTTCAAAATCGTCGATGTACATGCCATCTTCGGTTACATAACCATCACTATAAAAATGGAAACGGATTACAACGTATGGTTCACCAAGATAATCATCGAGAGAATAAGTCTTTTGTTGCCAGCTGTTTTGGGTACCATTAAATTCATCCAACTCAATCCATGTAGAACCGTTGGTTGAAATTTCGAGCCACATATAATCATAGCCTGATTCGAGGGCATATTTTGTCCAAAACGATAATGCGGCATCTGTATAACCCGAAAGGTTTACAGAATTGAGCGTTGCATAAATCTCCAGGTTGTTGCCATATTCACCACCCGGGCTTTCGGTAATTGAATGGGATGGTGAGTGTGAAGTAGAAGTTGAAACGCCCCAGGTATCTTCAAAATCCCAGTAAGGGGCACCACTTTCAAAATCAATCATCAAAGGAAGGCCAATTGGAGGCATTGGCGTTACGAGTATTTCATTTGACGGGTCAGACTCGTCTCCGGTATCAGAATAAATAGCCGTGATATAATATTCGTATTGTGTGCCATTCATCACATTTTCATCATGGTAAAAAAGGTCGGTGGTTGAGGCAATCAAATCACCATCTTTATAGATATTGAAATTATCGATGTCGAGCATATTGTCCCAATTCAAATCCACTTCGCCATCTCCTGGAATTCCCACAAGATTTTGTGGTGGTGTAAGGCGGTTGGCCATGGTTACCACCGATGCAAGAATCGCTTCGGTGAAAATAACGGCTTGATCTTCGTTGTTGAAGCTAGGTCCAATGATATCATTACTGGTATGAATGTATGGGCTGTAAGCTCCACCATCTTCGAAAGGGAAAATTCCCATAAAACCCGCATTGTTAAATGAAGTATGGTCGCTATCGCCACCAATCAATGTACCAACCTCTACAGGAAAATCAGGAAGATAAACCGAGCAAACATCGGTATAAAAATCCGCCAGTTCCTGGGCCGACGAAGGATACATGAGGTCGGTATGAATGTAACTGCCCTCCTCGAGGTAACCAATCATATCCATATTAAAATAGCCATGGATGTTCATGCCTTCCGAAGCACATCTGTCGGCGTAAGCTTCGCTACCATAAAGGCCATATTCTTCACCTGAAAAAGCACAGAAAATGATGGTCCTGTCGAATTCGTACTGGCTTAAAATACGTGCAATTTCCATCACCCCTGAAGTTCCGGAGGCATTGTCATCAGCACCAGGCTCTAAACCGGAATATGTAATTGAATCGAAATGTCCACCAAGTACAACAAATTCGTCAGGGTATTTTGTCCCGACGAGGGTAGCTATAACATTGTCGCTTGCCGGCCCGTTTGGCATGCTAAAATCCTGTAGTTCCACACTAAGCCCTAAATTTTCGAACTGTTCTTTTATCCAGTTCTGGGCTTCGATACTTTCGGGTTTATAACAATTACGTGTACCATAATCCTGTAAGTGCTGAATGGTGGCGGTAATGTCGGTGCCACTCACCTGCTCGAGCAAAGATACTACGAAGGGATCGGGATCCCAACGACCAGATTTATTGTAAAAAATGGATGTCGGTAAAACTACTTGCTTGTTCGAGATACGAACCGTACCGTCATTTTTAGCAGGAGGCAATTGACCCACCATGGTTTCGTCGATGCGCAAAATCAGGTAAGTCCCGCCATCGTGCAATACATTGGCAAGCTGATTGATTTTTTTATAGTACGCAGACCTGTTTACTGTTTCATCAATGTAAACCAGATAGTAGCTATAATTTTCTTCCCACGGGTTTTGATCCAGAACTACGAAATTGGTTTTTGGATCTCCGTCAAGGGTGGCGATAATAAATTCGTCTTTGTAAAAATTAACGGTGAGTGCCGGATTTTTAAAGTAGCTCTTGGTTTCATCGTAATTTTTGGTTGGGATGAGTACAAGATCAGATGCAAAAATCTGAAATGCAAAGAGGCTTACGAGTAGGGTGAAGTAGAATCGTTTCATGCGTTTTTTAATTTAGTTAATACCTTAAGTGTCTGATTTGACGGGCAAAAATAGAAGAATAAAACCTATTGCTTTAGTTTTTAGTGTGTTTTATCATGTAAGGAAGAAATTTAGAACGAATTTAAATATGGACATTGATGATTATGTGCATATAAAAATCATCCAGGTTTTTAGATAAAAATGGTTTTGCGCTCCGATTGTTGTGTTATATCACAACAATTCTTATCTTTGCTGAGTTGATAAAAAATTATGAACTATTTCAATGTAAAATATTTACCAGAGGACCTTCACTTTATAGAGGCTCAAGAAACGAAGGCCAGGAATAAAATACTGTATAATGTATCTCTTTCGTCCCAGGTGAAAGATGCAAATTTGTTTAAAAAACTGACTGATGAGATCTGGGAATTTAGAACACTTTATAGTAAATCATATTACAGACTTTTGGCTTTTTGGGACAAAGATCAAAAAGCGATGGTATTTTGTACTCATGGATTTGAAAAGAAGAAAAGCAAAACACCAAAGAATGAAATTGCCAGGGCTGAACATTTTAGGGAACTATATTTTGAAAATAATAGAAAGGAAAAATGAAAACAATAACGCACGAAGAATTACTTAATAAATACATTGGCGAACAGGGAAGCGTAGAAAGACAGGAGTTCGAAAATGAGCTGCACCTTGATGTTTTGGGACGTAAGCTCAAAGGTTTGAGAAAACAAAAAAGCTTATCTCAATCTGAATTGGGCAATCTTATTGGAAAGGATAAATCTCAGATTTCGAAAATTGAAAACGGAACCCAAAATCTGACAATTCAAACCATTATGCAAATCATGAAAGCTTTGAACACTAAATTCAAGTTCAGGTTTGAGATTGAGGAAGAAACATTTGAACTGGGACATAAAAAAACCTCCCAGGTTTCCAAAACCTGGGAGGTTTAACAATTCAATTAAAAGTAGGTTTATTTAATCACCAACTTCCTCACCACATTAAAATCTTCATTGGAAATGCGGATGAAATAGATTCCTTGTTCCAACATCGAAACATCAATCACATCATTGTTATACTCATTGACTGACATGATTTGTTGTCCTTTAATATCTACCACCTCAATACTACAGCCAAGGTTTTCAATTCCTTGAATTGTAATTTGATCTTTGGCTGGATTGGGATAAACATTTACATTTTGTGCCTTATTCTCTTCAACACCAATATAGTAAATGCTAACTGAAGAGACTTTTGATAAGCCATTAATCTCAAACTCTCCCTGGTTAGGGAATGCCTCATCATACTCTATCACTTCAAAACCATACCAACCCACGTTTGGTCTGTACAATTCAAAAGTAAAACCTTCACCCTCTTCAAAACCAACAGATTGGGTTGCTGTAGAATCATTACCAAATGCTACCAACACAACTGGTTGAGAAACATCTTCAATTTCAGTCAAACCTGAACAAACTCCTTGTTCTGTAAATACCGGAACCTGATCACCTGCTACAACAAAATTATTATATTCTTCAGGTACAAGAACTATAAGATGAGAATTTCCTGTAAGCGTGTATTCATATTGGGTTTCTGCTTTGAATTGGGTATTAATGGATTGTTTACTTACAGATCCATCAGGCTCAGGGAAAGTAATCGATCCCGCAGCATCCATTTTCACCATGTAGGATTTACCAGAGTTCAGGTGCTCAAGGGTCGTTACCTCTTCGCCAGGCCAGTAAACTTCTGTACCGGCAATTTCTTTGGCAACAACCAAATCATCGCCAAGGGCATTAAACATATCAACACAAGGAACATCATCGCCACAAATTACAGGCATCAGGTTCCAGCCTTCGTTTAGCATCATGGTATGGTTCACGTTGTTGTATCCCGAGTATTCAAGCGACGTTGCTTCTGCAAGCTTAACCTTGTAACCGCTGTGTGTATCCCACAAGCCAATTGTATTCATACCAGCTGTTGGCCAGTAAGCACCGTCCATATCCTGAACAATAATCAACTCGTCTTCGATGCCACTAAATATACTTTCCAGGCTTCCATCAACCGGGGCAAGGTAGCTCGAAATGCCGCTCCAACCTGCCGGAAGTTCTAAAACCTGTTGTGCTACAGGAGGCATTGCTCCCTGGATAGGCGGGAAAATAATATAGTCTATCCAACCACAATCCTGTCCACCTACCGTATTTTGGTCTTTTTCGAAAACCCATTTAAAGGTACGTTCACCTTCACTTACAGCAAAAGTAAACTGCTCCCAACCCTGCTCACCAGCCCACTCAGCTTGCTGGGCATCATCAATATAAAACTGCAGGTAGTCGTAATCAGCTTCGGTAGAAACCTTGCGATAGAATGAAATCTCTCCATCAGCGATTACATCCAGCGTAATTTCCAATATGGTTTCGCTGTTATGATCGATATCACCGGTTTTTGCTGAATAAATTCCTTCATAAGCTTCGCTATCGGTAACAGTCCAATCAGCATCACCGGAAGTTTCCCAATCAAAAGCGCTGAAATCGCCGCTTTCGAAACTTTCGACAATCAAACCAACCATAAAGGTCATAGCGAAATCGTAAGTAAGATCAGTACCATTCGACATACATTCAACACCTAAATCACCAACTATAACATGGCCAACGGGAGTATCATCATCCACACTGATATTGAAATTTGCTGTTGCTTCTTCGCCCGGTGCAATGATTCCAAAATTGAGATCGCCTGAGTTGATGACTGTGTAAGGATCAGCAGTGGTATATTCGCCCATGACATCGGTACAATCAAACAAACCTGAATTTCTTAAAGTAACGATAACTTCAACTGTTTCACCCGGATCAATCCTGCCATTGTTATTTCCTGTTGGGTCAAGGATTTCGATGCTCTTCAATTGCATACCATAAGCAACTTTTGCCAGTCCTTTGATGCAGAAGTTCCCGGTATTGTCGAATCCAGAGGGATCATCATAATCATAAAAATCAACCCAGCTTCCACCATCCATGTAATAACTTTCGTCAGCATTAGCAGCCGATTCAACAATGGTCTTAGAACCGCCACCGAGTAATACCGGCACATCGGAAGTTCGGTCGTAAGGCATGCCACCATCCGAAAGTTGCAGATAAATATAAAAATCATCACCCTGTGTAAGGTCAATTGGATTTGGAAGATCCACGGTATGCAAACCCTGGTGTTGGTAAAAACCGGATACTGAGGCCAACTCATTCTGGAGGTTTCCACCGGAATAATCATCATAAACCTTCAGGGTATAATTTACATTGTCAGCAGCAACAAAGAAGTTTACCGCTGCCATCACATCGCCGGAAGTAGCAATAAATTTGTTAAAAGCTTCAAAACAATCTTCTTTGGTATCCCTCCAACCATGGTAATCGTGGTAATACACTTTATCATATTCGAAAAGTTCAACATTAGCAAAGGATACCGCGCCCATTTGAGGCTCTTGTCCGGCCCATTTGTCGTAGTATGAAATCCAGAAGTAGCCACTGTTTCCCCAGCCGGTGCCCCATGAATTTTTGCAAAGCCATGCACCATCTTCAGGCGCTTGTGTATCCAGGTCATCATCCCAGCCAACAATTGCCACCGAGTGGTTCGGTAGATTTGAATTTGAAGGTGGTTGATAATGAATATAATTGCTGATAAAAGAACTGCTTGAACATAAGCAAGTGGCCATCACGCCATATTGCATGAGTTTGGTTTTCATCACGTCGATGGTTTCCAGATTTTCGCCGGCAGTGTACCATTCCACATCACGTGGATAATATTTGTGATAGGATAGATCGTCCCTTGCAGGTGGTGAACTGTAAGTATTTCCATCAACTTCACGGGTTGAACCTTCGCCACGCGAAAGATAAGCCGTGGTTACACGGTAATCGCCACCCTGGTGTACTTCGAGGCCGCTACCTGAAGGTGGGTCGAGGTCGTCGTTGTTGTGGTCGTTGAATCCGTTCCACCAGTCCAAGTGATATTCGGCCAGGGCAGGTTCACCGGTTTCGCCGGCAGCAGCCCAATTGCCTGTAATTAGCATATTTCCTTCCATCGATGCAAGTGAACCATGTGTCCAGCAAGTACCGCCCTGTTGGCTTTTCACGGAAGTAACATAATTTTCGCCATTGTAATCCCTCAGGTCGAAAGATGATGGTAAAGCTGATGCTTCAGTAGTTAAACCTTTGATGCAAAAGTTACCGGTATTCTGGAAGCCTGATGGATCATCATAGTTGTAAAAATCAAGCCACTTGCCACTTTCTTTGTAAAAACTCTCTTCAGGGTTGGCAGCAGATTCTACCAAAACACGCGAATCACCACCAAGCAAAACCGGAACATCTGATGTACGGTCATAAGGATGTCCGCCGTCAGATAATTGTACATAAATATAGAAATCATCACCTTGCATCAGGTTCATGGCCGAAGGTAAATCAATGGTATGAAAGCCTGAATATTCGATATTTCCCGATGTGGTGGAGAGGGCATTTTGAAGTTCACCACTGGTAAAATCGTTATAAATGGTCACCGTGTAATCCACATCATGCACGGCAGTAAAAAAACTGACAGCAACAAGGGCTTCATTCTCGCCTGCAACAAATGCATTGAACGCTTCGGTAATATCTTCTTTGGTATCACGCCATCCGTGGTAATCGTGGTAATAAGTGTTTTTATATTCCTGAAGTACCACATCCTGGAAAGAGATAGCACCCATTTCGGGTTCGCGGCAGGAATGTTTGTCGTAGTATGAAATCCAGAAGTAACCACCGTTACCCCACCAGTCGCCCCAGGAATTTTTCACCAGCCATGCACCATCTTCTGGAGCTTGCGTAGTTTTGTTATCGTCCCAGCCAATGATGGCCACAGCGTGATTTGGATCGAGTGTACTTGAAGGAGGTTGGTAATGAATATAGTTAGAAATAAAGGATCCTTCGTAGCACATGCAAGTACCCAATACACCTTCGTCAATAATTATTTGTTTGATGATGTCGATGCCTTCAAGGTTATCGCCCATGGTGAACCATTCAATGTCGCGGGGATAATATTTGTGATATGATGGATCGTCCCTTGCCGGAGGCGAATTGTAAGAATTTCCATCAATTTCGCGGGTTGAGCCTTCGTTGCGTGCCAAATAAGCAGAAGTAACGCGGTAATCACCACCCATGTGAACTTCAAGGCCTGCGCCTGAAGGTGGATCAAGATCGTCGTTGTTGTGCATATTGAAGCCGTTCCACCAGTCGAGGTGGTATTCGGCCAGGGCTGGTTCACCGGTTTCGCCGGCTGCAGTCCAGTTGCCGGTCATCAGCATATTGCCTTCCATAGCAGCCAAAGCGCCGTGGGTCCAGCAGGTTCCGCCCTGCTGGCTTTTTACTGAGGTTACATAGTTTACACCGTTAACATCCCGAAGGTCGAAAGTTTCGGGGAGTTGTGCAAAGGCTGCAAAAGCAAGCCATACGAGTAAAGTAGTTAAATAGAGTTTGTTCATTTTGTGATAATTTTTATTGAGTTAGTAATGAGATTTTTATCAAGCTACAAATTTAAGAAACAAATTTATCAAAAGCATTTTTTTGACATTTGTAATGTTTCTATATAAAACCAAAGGGTAACAAAAAAAGACCTTCCAGGTTTTCGAAACCTGGAAGGTCTGATTAGTTATGAAAAGGATACCACACCCTGATAAAGTATGAGTTAATCACATTCAAAAAAGCTCACCGTACAATCCTCACTTACCCTTACAAAATAGGCTTTACCAGTTTGCAGGTTTGCAAGCGTGTTGATATTCATTGCTGGCCAATATATACCTGGCCCGGCAACTTCCTTAACAATCACAATTGCCTGAGGCACTTCATAGAATAATTTATCAACCTGCACATCGCATTCGCTCATCACAGGAATCATGTTCCAGCCAGCAGTGAGTTCAAGTTCATTTGATGGGTTGTCCCAACCGGAAACATTCAATGTAATCGGATTTGCCACTTTTATTTTGTAGCCCGTTTGGCTGTCCCACTGCCCGATTGTATTCACACTGAGCTCAGGATAAAATACGCCATTCATGTCTTGTAACATCACAACGTCGGCCATAACTTCCTGGAGCAAGGCATTGATGTCGGTG
>CAZBDF010000155.1:0-9577 GCA_964490385.1 uncultured Lentimicrobiaceae bacterium
TATCCGAAGACAAGCATATTTTTGTCCTTATTTTGGGTGAATCTTGTAACAGGAAACACATGTCACTATATGGATATACAAGAAAAACCAATCCACGTTTAGAAAAGAGAGACGATTTAATTGTATATAATGATGTAGTTTCAGCCTATTCAAATACACTAAACTCAGTATTATCAATGCTTTCAGTATCCAATATAGAGCAACCTTCGGCATTCGAAAACAGTATAGACATAATAGATATTTTTCACTCGGCTGGCTATAAAACTTATTGGATATCAAACCAGTCTCCAATTGGGATATGGGATAATCTAGTGACTGTATTTGCAAAAAAATCTGATTATTTCAAATTTGTAAATACAAGCAGTAATTCGTCGTTCGAAGCAATATTAACCACTTCTTACGATGCTAAATTATTTACACCTTTTGCAAAGGTACTGAACGAAGATGTGAACAGAAAATTTATCGTTTTGCATTTAATGGGAAGCCATTCATCATACAAAAAAAGATACCCTTCTGATTTCAATATTTATAGCGGGGAAAACAAAAAAGAACAAACAATAGCTGAATATGATAATTCAATGCTGTATAATGATTTTGTTGTTGATAGTTTGCTAAATATGATTACAAATTATTCACAGCAGCTAAATGTCATGATTAATGCCATCTACATATCCGATCATGGCGAAAATATTTATGATGAATTGGATAGAGTTGGTCACGACTACTCCAACAAATTACCAAAAGCAAATGTAGAGGTACCATTCATAATCTGGTTTTCACAGACATTTAAGCATATAAACCCCGATAAGGCATCAATGGTTAAATCGAACAAAAATATGCCCTTTGTTTCTGATGATTTGTTTCATTCAATAATAGATTTTAATGGGATCCAAAGCCAATATGTTGAAATTGAAAGAAGCATCTTTAGCGATAGATTTAATGAAAAACGCAAAAGGTTTTTAGAAGATGGAAAAGATTACGACAAAGAATAACCAACTACTTATAGTTTCTTCCTCAGCAAATTAAGCTTGATGATATTTAGCCAGACAGATTATGTTTGTCTATCATTTACGTATATGTATAAATTTGTCTAATTAGTGCGTGTCCATAGAGTCGGTGTTTTTGCGTTGCCCTGGGCTTTAGCCCAGGGAAAATAGATGTAAAAATACCTCCCCCCCCCGCGATTTCGCCATGCCTGCGGCGTGGCGAAATCGCGGGGGTTTTTTAAGCGCTCAATTTGATCCTTGGGTTATACCATAGGCATCCATTAGGAAAACCCAAGGCAATTCAAATTTCACAACACAACTAAAAAGACGGACACTAATTAGTAGCGTTTTCTGGAGTTTTGTACTCACCTTGACCAGTGTTTACAGCATCGAATTCTTTCTGAAGATTTCTGAAAGGTTCAATTTTTTCTGATATAAAAACCAAAGCATTACATTCCGGGATAGATTTTTTGATTTGCTTTTTAGCGAAATAATATAGAAAACGTTTTTTCTATTTTACACTTTAGCTTGTTTTTGTAAAATGCATTATACAATATTTGTATTTATTGTTAATCCTATTTTACAATATTTATTACTTTTGTAAAATAAACATTACAAAATGGAACGACTATACGAAGTATTCGATATTAAACTTAGAAATACACCCGTGAAATTTTCACGGGCCCTCTTAAAAAATATGAATTGGGAACATAAGTTAATTTCCATACTTGGAGCCCGGGGTGTAGGAAAAACAACACTCATTCTGCAACATATCAAAAAGGAGTTTAAAAACCCTTCGAACCAGGTGTTGTTTGCCGATGTAAATCATATATATTTTTCGTCAAATACCATATTTGACCTGACAGACCAGTTTTACAAGAAAGGGGGCAAATTTTTGTTTCTGGATGAAATCCATAAATACCCTAACTGGTCAATTGAGATCAAACAAATTTATGATACTTATGCCGACTTACATGTTGTTTTCACCGGATCGTCGATCATTGAAATTGAAAAAGGCGAAGCTGATTTAAGTAGAAGGGTGGTAAAGCATTTCCTTCATGGTTTGTCATTTCGCGAATATCTTGAGTTTGATAGGGGATTGTTCTTCAATTCCATCACCCTGAATGATATTTTGGCAAACCCACAAGAAGTAAGCTACAGCATCACGAAAGAAATAAAACCATTGGAGTATTTCGGTGATTACCTTAAATTCGGGTACTATCCTTATTTCATCGAGGGTAGGGATGTTTATTTTGAAAAACTACGAAGCACAATAAACCTGGTACTTGAAACCGATATCCCCGCTGCCGAAAAAATTGATTTTCAGAGTGTGCTAAAAATGAAAAAATTGCTGTCTGTTATTTCCACTTCTGTTCCGTTTAAACCCAATACACATAAAATTGCTGCCCTCATTGAAGTCTCTCGGCCTACACTTATCAAACTTTTTGCCCTATTGCAGCGGGCACAACTTATCCTGATGCTTCAATCGGCCACCAAAGGAATTCAAAAAATGGCCAAGCCCGAGAAACTGTATCTAAACAATACCAACCTAATGTTTGCCCTCGCGCCTGAAACTGCTGATATTGGAACCCAACGAGAAACCTTCTTCTATAATCAGATCAGTCAGAAACACAAAGCGGAGATTCACAAATCAGGTGATTTTTTAATTGATGAAAAAATGACCTTTGAAGTTGGGGGAGCTAATAAATCAATGAAGCAAATTGCAGGAATAGAAAATGCCTGGGTGGTTGCTGATGGCATTGAATTGGGTTTTGATAAGAAACTGCCTTTGTGGTTGTTTGGGTTTTTGTATTAATATTACACTTCTCTTTATTGAATAATTCTTCATTTTTTTCAAAAGAAAACATTGTTCCAAATGAAAAACCAAATCCTTTTCCTCTCCATCCTTTCCATTTTATTCAACTTCACCTATGCCCAACAAGAAGTCTATCCAGGGGCTGATGAAAGCACCCCCTCAAGGGCGCAATACTTCTCATGGATCAACAATACAAACGAAGGGACAACTGAAGCTCAAACTCTGATTAACCTTGACTTTTTTGGCTGGCTGAAAAGTGAGTATGGTATGCAGTTAGATATTTATGCGTTTGATGCAGGAGCTATTGATGGAAAGCGATTTTATGGAAATATTTTTTCCGATCGTTTCGAAAAGCAATTCCCGAAAGGTTTTGATCTTATTTATGAAAAAGCAAAAAGCCTGGGAATTCGTTTGGGTGTTTGGGGTGGCCCCGATGGTTTTGGCGATACACCCGAAGAGGAACAAGTAAGGTCCGATCAAATGGTTAAACTCTGTAAGGATTACGAATTTGCCCTGTTTAAGTTTGATGCTGTTTGTGGCCCGCTGCGTCCCGAAAAGGAGGGTGCCTTTATTGAAATGATGACAGAGTGCCGGGATTATTCCCCAGACCTGATTTTATTAAACCACCGGCTTGGTTTGAGTGAAGAAGCCGAAGCTCACGCCACAACATTTTTATGGGAAGGCTGGGAAACCTATATTGACGTGTTTATGTCGAATTGGATGACAGCACCACACCACAGAGCAGCAGCAATCAGCCGGGGTTATCCACCTGATTTGGTAAGGCTTACCGAAGACCATGGTGTTTGCATCTCGTCCTGCCTCGATTACTGGGATGATGATTTGATATTGCAGGCCTTCAACCGCAACCTCATCCTGGCACCGGAAGTTTATGCCAACCCCTGGCTGCTCCGTGATGATGAGTATCCAAAGTTTGCCAGAATCTACAACCTGCACAAAAAGTATCGTGATATCATGGTTGAAGGCATTCCTCTACCTGAAGAAAATTATGGGCCGTTTGCCGTTTCACGGGGTGACGAGAATACACGCCTGATCACCCTAAGAAATTTGAATTGGGAAAACGCTTCTTATACCATTAACTTAAGTGAAGAGATTGGGATTATCGATAATGGCCAAATTGAAGTTCGTCAATTCCATCCTGTGGAAAAAGTATTGGGGAGTTTTGAATTTGGAGAACAATTGAAGGTTGAAGTTGATCCTTTCAGGTCATGCCTGCTTATTGTTTCTTCCACACCAATCGACGAACCAGCAATATTGGGTACTGAATACAAAGTTTTGAAGCATGTAGAAGGACAGTCTGTTGAAATTGAAGTCCTGGGTTGGCCAGGGACTTCTGCCGAAATTACATTATCAGATGCAGAAAATTACACATCAGCACTGCTTGATGGCAACTCAGAAAAAGTATTATTAAAAGGTAAAAAACTAAAAATTGAGTTTCCGGGAGGGGAACTTAAACAAGATATTCTCAGGAAGATTTCAGATTTTGTAGTTTTGGATACACTCGAAAGTATTTCCTGGGAATCGTTGTACGAAGCAACCATTTTTAGTGCTGATAACAATGCCCTTGAAGTACGGTCAATTCAAAGATCAGGATGGAGCAATGTGCCGGAAGTAAAAGCAGCACAGGGTGCATTTTTCAATCAAAAGACATTTACTGACCGCGGCATCTGGGACAAGAATTTGTTTGATGGATCGATGGAAACCGCTTTCTGGCCTTCAAAAAAATACAACAGGGAGCAAAAGATCAAAGGTGGTTGTTTCAGGCTTGACCTGGGTAATGTTACCAACATCGACAAATTGATCATTAAAGTTGGTGATATCTTTTCGCTTCAACCCTTGCTTGAAGGTGAAGGCAATCATGTGGAAATTTCAACAGATCTAAAAAACTGGGAAACGCTGACCTACCTGGCCGGAATAGAAATGGAAATAGAATTTGAAAAGCCTGTCCGTTACCTGCGCTTTAAATATTTCCCATCATGTATTCGTGAAATTGAAGGATATGCCGATGGCCAGCTTTTGGATATGAGCAATTGGCGGGCATCCAACCTATTTGCCCACCCAAGCCGGCTTGAACACCAAATTACATGGAAATCAGAGTTTGTACTGGATGAAGTTGCACCCAACAGTTATTTGTGTGTGGCCATAAATGGTGAGCACGGCGTTGAAGGTGCTTATGCCGCCGCAATGGTAGATGGTGAACTCCGGGGTGCGCCCGACCGGGCGCAATCCTACCAGTCCAACACCTGGGAATACATCAACAGCCGGAGTGATAAAAACTACACCTATTATATTCCAGTTGATGCAAGTGATGTTGGCAAATCCATCGACGTTTATGTTTTGGGTTTTGATAAAGAGCACCTTGATTTTAAGCCCGAGGTGTGGATTGCTGCTTATCCAATTCCGTATGAAAAAGTCAAGCTTGTGCTGAAAAAGAAATAAGATTAACCACGGAGGCACGGAGACACAAAGTGAATAGGGATGGCGGCCCGGTGGTGTTCACAGATTCAGGGTTTCCAGCCACCTCTTTCTGTGCCAGACAAAGCGAAGTGAAGGTTGCTTGGGCGGGGCTTTAAACCCTTTGCGTGATGCGGGAAATTTATTGCTAATACACAATCAACTTCCCCGATTCGAAAAAGCCATTTTCATTGGCAAGCGTATAAAAATATATTCCCTTTTCGCTTAAGCGATAATCGAATTGCAAGTGCCCGGACTGTAAATCCATCCTTTCAATTGTTCGGCCTGATCCATCAAAAATAGAAAATACAAACGGAGAATCATCGGGTAGAAAACCTTCAAAATAAAATAACCCGTTTCCGGGATTAGGATAAACCGATAAATTGATTGATGGTTTTTCCTTGCTTTCTACACCAGTAGTCAGGCAAAGCCCGGGAATGTTTTCATCCAGCCATTGCAACCTTAGGTTAACCCAGTTTTTAAGGGTATCGAGCTCGGCATTATAAGTTGTTGCAATGTCCCCAACTTCCGGTGCCGGGCCACTGAAACCAAGTATGGGCCACTTTTGAAAATGCCTTGCCTGTGCATTTTGAACCAGGTTTTGTATGCTGTCGATGTAGGCAAATATCGATGTAGTATCCAGCATCGACAGGCGGTGGTCTTCATACCTGCACCTTAATTCGTTGGCAAAAGTTGTGTCCTGCAAAAGGCGGATATACCATCCACAGGAATAATTATCGGTGGGGCAATCGTTGATATGATGAGCCCATCCTGAGCCATCGGTATTTTCGAAAATCGAACATGTCCACAAATTTTTCCAGGCCCAATCGAAGTCCCAAACAGGGCCGGCTTTTAATTTTCCACCATTCGAAAACTTGTCTTTGTGGAAGAAAACGCTCTTCTTAAAACCATCATTATTCCTCGATAATTCATTGATCAGGAAATAGTCGATGAAAGAGTTTACATCAAGGTATTTGCGGTAACCTGTTTGTGGATCTGCAAAATCATCACTGTAAAGTGCTGTTTCCAAACTATCCACAAAAGCAGCGATATAGTTTTTTTGAGGCTGGTTTATTTCATCAGCTTTAGGATATTTATACACAAAGTGTACGTTAAATTCGGGATGGTCGATGGGAGAGTAGTTTGACAGGAAACTATTTTCTTCGTTCCAGTAATTTTGTTCAAGAATATATCCTCCACTAAGTTCGTCTCCCAGCGTGTCGGCAGGCAGCAAGTTCGCAATATCAACCCGATTGTTATCGCGTTTCACTTTCTCGCCAAAAACATAAATTCCCTGATAAGAACTGTCAATCAATACTTCGCACAAACTGGTACGCACACTATAATTTCCCATTTCTTCAAATAGCTGAAAGGCCAGCGTATTGCGAATAAGTGAACGGTCGTTGTAATTCGACAGCAAAACCCAATCGTTTTCGGGCGGCATTCCCAAAAGTGAAACATTGTTGTTTTGGCCAAGCTCTGTGCGGGTTTCCAGTCCATAGGGAGTTTGGGGATATCCTGCCGATGTCGCCCCCCTGATCTCGATGCCAATATTTCCGCTGTAAACATTCGAACTATCGGATAAATAAGTAATGCTGCCCGGGCCATTGTATTTAATGTCCATGAGGGCATCAATTTTTTCGTCCTGAATAATGGTTTGCCCCAAAGTATTAATCATAATAATGGGTAATTCTGAATTCTCAAATACGACTGTTCCCAAATCAGTAACACAAAGCTCAAACGAACCCGTTGCCCCTCCATAACCCCACAGCTGGATGTAAAGAACCTGCCCGGGAATGAGATCGTATAAGGAAAGGAAGGAGTAATATCCATTGCCACTATCATCGTCGCAGCCGATATTTTGAAGGTTTGTACACGTTGTATCTGTCCACACTGCTATGCCTGTATCAGTCAAATCACCATTTTGGGTAAGGAAACTAATATTTCCCGATTGAGGGGCTGGCATGGTAAACCAAATATCTCCACCCTGAAAGTTTGAACAACCGGGGTTATAGCTTGTGCCGGGCATACCAGCATTGTTTGTAAAAAAACAACCTGTATCGATTGCCATGGCCGAGCAAGGATTTCCACCCGGAACCGGAGTACTGTTACAATCGAGGGTTGAAGAAAATACATTACCAGTTTGTGGATTTGGCCCGTCAGCAAAAACTGCATTCCAACCAGGATCATACAACTGGTAGGTGTTTTCCTCTTCATATTCACCTGAAGAATAGTTTAGCTCTAACAAGTCACCTTCGATAATTTCAATCTCTGCAATGCTCATAAATTCTTCTGCCGAATAAGTGCCTACCAATCCTTCATTTATAAACACTTCGATGTAAGCACCATTCCAGCCATCGCCATAGCTGTCGTGCATGCTAAGGGTGTAAGTGCAAGCCACCGATTGATGGAAAACAGAGATAATAAGAACTAAAGAGATGAGAAGGATGTAAGGGATGTGTTTTATGAAGTGCTTTCGCGACATAAACTTCAAGTATTAGTTGAAAGATTCAGTGATTTAGTTTGAGCAAAGCTAAAACGATTTGATAAGGGTGCAACAAGTTTCTAAAGATTTTCACGAATTTTGAAATTCTTCTGATTTGATATAGTGAGCTAAGATTTAACCAGGCACAGGACTTATTTTAGCCTCAAAACTTTATACACTTTTCCTTCAATCTTCAAATAGTAAATGCCCGGCGATAAATCGGACATATTTATTTGCTGATGTTTAGAATTAATTTTCCCTTGCATCAAAATTTTTCCTGTTAGAGAAATTAATTCATACTTCACCGGATACGTGAGTTTACCCTGAATACTGATAGTGGAAGTGCTTGGATTAGGATAAATCACTAATTCTAAATCACCTTTCATCAATTGTTCAATTCCGGTAGTCCCAATAAATCCATTGATATCATATCTTGAAAAGAATTTCCAAATCTCCACCGAAGCGTCAATATCATTATTGGTGCCAGCTCCTCCAAAAGCATTTCCCGGCCAAGTATGTCCACCGCCAATAATTTTGTAGTGTTCCACTGAAACACCATTTTCACCATCACCATAAACAAAATGCTCAACAGTACTTCCGTCATTTGGATCGATATCGGGTAGGGCAGTAACAGTTGGTGTTGTGTTGCAATTATTATAACCCACCCAGTACTGGATAACCTCGTCAATTGATTTCGTCCAGGCAGTGCCATTATAAGGTACAGTCCCATCAGAAGTGCCATGCATTTGTAGGATTGGTGTTGGATGTTGAGGGTTGCTGTTGTTGTAGGTCTCGGGTGTCATCGATCCCGTAACCGAGCTAATAGCAGCAATTTTTTCGCTTAACTGGCAAGCCAGTAGAAAACTCATGAATCCTCCGTTCGACATCCCAGTTGCAAAAACCCGGCTTTCATCGATGCTATATTCTGCCGCCAGCGAATCCATCAAAGCAGCTGTGAAACCAACATCATCCACCGTACTTCCCACAGTCCAGCCACCCACATTCCAGTGGCTTGTACCATTAAATAACGTTCCTTCGGGATGGACGATTAAAAAACCAGCCGTATCGGCTATTGATCTGAAATCACCATACCACATTTGCTGTGTAGCATTGCTTCCATATCCATGGAAATTAAAAATCAAAGGAACTTCAGCGCTCCCGGTATAACTTGCCGGGATGTAAAGAATGTATTCCCTTTGTAAACCATCGTGCATGATTGAGCCATTGATGGTTTGCTGCGCAAGGCAAGTGATTGGGAATAAGATGATGAAAAGTAGTTTTGAAATATGTTTCATGGTAAATTGGAATGATTTGTTGAAGCAAAGGTAACTATAACAATTTAATGCTTCAAATGTTTCCAAAAGTGGCAAAAAAAGATAGATTTGGAAAGGTTTCGGGATAGAAATATTCAAATGAATTTGTTTGAAAGGTTTCCAAATCTCAAAATAAATAGTACATTTGGAAACCTTTCGGAACATCTAAAATAATTTAAAAAGCTAATATTATGTTAGTTGGAAGAAATAGAGAAATCAAAATACTTGACAAAATGCTCGCCAGTAATTCATCAGAGCTAATTGCAATTTTTGGACGGCGCAGGGTTGGAAAAACATACCTTATTAGGGAAGTATATAAAAAGCAAATAGCATTTGAATTGACGGGCCTGTACAATGGCAGCAATCGTGACCAACTTCAAAACTTTCACATGCAGTTGATGTTATCATCAAAGAAATTTGAGGGCACTAAAATTCCTTCAAACTGGATAAACGCCTTCCAATTGTTACAAGAATATTTGAATGGGTTAAAAGGCGCAAAAAAGAA
>CAZBDF010000156.1:0-1703 GCA_964490385.1 uncultured Lentimicrobiaceae bacterium
GGGTTGGCTTCGATGCCACCAAACTCAATTACTTTGTGATCTTTCAAAGCGTCTATTACCTGGTCGTAAACGCCATTTTTCTTAATCGACCCACCGCCATAAGCCATCATCACTTTGGCATCTGTGGGGATTTCATTTTTTATAGAGGCGATAGTTCCTTCGCCAAAAAGAATTTTTACGGGATTGTAATATGTGAAATTGTTCATGTAATTGTATCTTCTTTATAGCACCCAATTTGTTAATTTAATATCATGCAGCCTGGTGAAGTGTTTTGTATTATTAGTTACTAAAACCATATCATTTGCTATTGCAGTTGACCCAATTAATAAATCAAAATCATCAACAATGTTACCTTCTTTCCTTAACCTGGCTTTTTCATCTGCAAAAATATCGAGTGAATTGTATATGGGTATTTGTTTAAACTTACTTATCAGGTTTTCAATTATTGGTTTATTCTTTTCAGGTCGGTTACTTTTGGCTGCGCCAAATTTTAACTCTGCTACCGTAATCTCTGAAATATACAAATTATCAATCCCTATTTCATCAAACCTTTCTACCAAATTATATTTTCCTTTGAGGAAATAAATACAAATATTCGTGTCAAGTAAATATCTCATATTTCTTCAATATCCCTATTCGTGTATCGAGATTCTCTTAAATCCATAATTATTTCATCTGCGGTTTGCTCAGAATCAAATGCCCCAAATAATGATTTCCATGACCTCGATGTGTCAGGGTTTATTCGTGTTTCCTTCAGTGATTCTGAAATTCGGGAAATTAAATCCAACCTGACCTCTGGGCTCAGATTTTTGATCATACCAAAGTAGTTGTCTGCTATGTTTATATTGGCTGTTTCCATTTTATCAAGATTTTTATTTTCAAAAGTAACAAAAAACAACAAGCGATTGTTTTTACCTAACCTGGATCAACCAGAAAAAAAACTAATGCACCTTAATCAGCTCGACCAAATAAATAGTTGTTGAGCCGGCAGGGATCATATCCATGTAATTTTCGTCGCCATAGGCAAGGGCAGGTGGAATAAAAAACTCAAAAATTGCACCTTCCTGCATAAGTTGAATTCCTTCGGACAATCCTTTAACCACATGGGTGAGGCGGATTCCTGTTGGCCCACGCTCGTACGACATATCAAAAGTTGTGCGGTCGATGTACATGGCGCGGTAGTGGATGGTAACACTGTCGGCAGCCAAAGGCCTTGGCCCTGAACCGATCTTATTGATTTTATATTGCAATCCGTCAGGCAATTCTGTGACCCCTTCCTGCTGCTTGTTATTTTCAAGGAATTCCTGGCCTTCGCGCTTATTAACGAAGATCATTTGCTGGAAGCGTTCTTCTTCCTTCTTCTCGAGGACTACCTGGAAATCTGCAATCAACTGATCACGCACGGTATCGGAGAAAATACCATCACCTCCCCCTAAAGCATCGGCAAGTCCTTTATAAATCATGACTGGATTTGACCCGAGGTCCTGGTCTTTAATTCCATTGCCATAATCCCAACCAATGATATAACTTATCGAGTCCATGCTAGTTTGGGGCATAACCTTGTCTGGTTCGTCAATGGGCACTGTATTGCAGGAACTCATTATCACTCCCAACAAAATAACCGGGATTATAATTTTGTTAATTTTCTGTTTTATCTTCATTATAATAAATATTTAATGTCGGTTTAATCAGGTTTTTGATTG
>CAZBDF010000156.1:1803-9557 GCA_964490385.1 uncultured Lentimicrobiaceae bacterium
CCGAAGTTTGATTATCAGTTTAAAAAGTTATAACAAAAATGAAAAGCTAAAGATTCTATAGAGATGATAAAAAAACTTCGAACTCGCGTTTATCACTGCTGTTTGCCCTTTGCTCTATGCTTTCCATATACCTTATATACCCTATGCCTCTATTTCCCTTCTTTTTTCCACACCCTTCCTGTACAAAACATAATACATCGCCGGAATTACAACCAGTGTAAGGAATGTGGCAAACGCCAGTCCCGAAATAATGGTCCATGCCAGGGAATTCCAGAAGGCCGCGCTATCGCCACCAAAGTAAATGTTTGGATCAAGTTCGGTAAACAGTGTTTCAAAATTGATGTTCATACCGATAGCAAGCGGCATCAGTCCAAAAATGGTGGATGCTGCAGTGAGCAATACGGGAGTTAAACGAGTTGCGCCACCAGTAATTACAGCCTCCCTGAAATCCATGCCCCGCGTGACCAAAATATCGGTGTAGTCGATAAGGATGATGGCATTTTTTACGACAATACCAATCACCGCAATCAATCCCATACCCATCATTACAATAGAAATACTCATCCCGGTAAGGATGGTAAACAAGAAAACCCCAATCATACTAAACACAACCTGGGCGAGAATGATGAGTGGTTTCGAAAGTGAATTAAATTGTGCAACGAGGATGAGGAAAACCACTGCGATTGCAATACCAAAGGCAAGTAGCAGGAAGTTAGCCGATTCCTCCTGGTCTTGTTGCTCTCCGGTAAAAATAAATTCGTAACCGCCATCGAGCGGAAAGTTATTGAGTTCTTGTGAGATTTGTTGAACGATTTCGTTGGCATTGTAACCCGTCAACACATTTGATCCCAAGGTGATGGTTGGTTTATATTCCTGGTGTACGATACCACCAAATGAAGAGGTGTATTCGATTTGCGCGATGGAAGAAATAGGTATTTCGCGGAAACCATTTGGCCCGCCCGGAACTGGTATTTTAAGGTTCATCAGGTCGCTGATTTCTTCACGGTATTTTTCTTTCAACCTTACATTAATAGGATATTCCTCGTCGCCTTCCCTGAATTTGGAAGCGGTACTTCCATACAGGGCTGTTCGCATGATCATCCCAACATAGGCCGTACTAATACCAAATTGGTTGGCTTTTATCCTGTCAATTTTTACAATCACTTCAGGTTTGTCCAAATCGGCATCCGAACGTAAATCTTCGATACCTCCTATGCCAAGCGAGTCGATGAATTGTTTGGTCCTTTGTGAAACAGCAACCAAATCGGCATATGGCAATTTGGATTCACCCCTGATTTCAATGTTAATCGGCTTACCGGTGGGAGGGCCCGATTCTTCGCGATCGACAACAATTTCAGCCCCGGGAATGCCCTTAATTCGCCGGCGCATTTCGTTCATTACTTTGGTCGTACTTTCCCCTCGACGGAACTTGTATTCTACAAAATTCACCGAAACTTTAGCCAATCTCGATTGGGTTGTTCTTTCAAAAATACTCTGGCCCGCATTGATGGCCACGTTGGTAATTACAGATTCTATATCAGGGTTGTTGTAGCCAACGATTGCAAACACAGAATCTTCAACCTGCTTGGTCACCCTGTTGGTCACCTCGATATCAGTACCTGCCGGCATAGAGATATACACAAACACATTGTTGGGTTCACCTTCGGGGAAGAATACCACTTTGGGGGGCATAACACCCATTAGGAAAAATGTGAATACCAGTAAAATCACCGTTGCTGCAATAACGATGTACGGGGCCACACCTTTTAGCAAAAATGAAAGTGATGCTTTGTATCCATTAATCATAAATGGAATGACATATTTTTGAAACTTTTCGATTAAAAAGAATAAAATAAACTTGGTGAAAAGCCAGATGATGACGATAAATGCCAGGGCGTTACCCGCCCAGAAAATACCTGTTACATACATGATCACGGCAAGAATTACCAATACAATAAGGAATATGGTTTCTTTTAAATATAGCTTTCTTTTGGGATTCTCTTCGCCTCGGTAACGCATAAATGTAACGGCAAAAACAGGGTTCATCACAAAGGCTACCAGCATCGAAGCCGTGAGTGTTATGATTAGGGTTATGGGAATATACATCATAAAACTACCGATAATACCGGGCCAGAAAGCAAGCGGCACAAAAGGCATTATCGTGGTTAAGGTTCCTGTAAAAATGGGCAAGGCTACCTCCCCTACCGAAATTTTGATGGCTTTCTTTATCGACAGGTTGGGCGTATTCATGTAGTGCCGGTAGATATTTTCGACCACCACAATGGAATTATCCACCACAATACCCAACACCAGGATAAATGCCATGAGCACCACCATATTCATGGTGAACCCAAATAATGGAATAAATATAAACGCGATAACCATCGACAAAGGAATGGCCACGGCAACAAACAGCGCGTTGTCGATCCCCATGAAAAACATCAGCACCACCGTAACAACCAAAAATCCAAGGATAATAGTATTGAACAGGTCGCTCACGTTATTACGGGTCATAGTACTTTGGTCGCCGGTTGCGGTAACTTCGAGGTTTGTTGGTTTTTGTTTATCAAATTCAGCCAATATTTCTTTAATCTTGTCGATGGCGATAATCAGGTTCTTGCCACTTTTTTTCACCACATTCAGGGTAATCACTTCCTGTCCATCCATACGCGAATAACTTTCGCGTTCCATAAAGCCATCTTCGATATCCGCAATATCGCTCAGGTAAACACCCTCTTTGATAAGGATTTGATTTAATTCTTCGGGGCGCTCAAATTCACCAACCACACGCATGTTCCTTTCCTTCAATCCCATGTCGATCATTCCGGCGGTAATGGTCATATTCTCGTTACTGATGGCGTTGCTGATCATTGAAAAGTTAATGCCGGCAGCCTGCATTTTATACAAGTCAACATTCACCTGGATTTCGCGGTCGAGGGCACCTACAATATCAACCCGTGTAATTTCCTGCAAGCTTTCAATACGGTCCTGCAAAATTTCGGCATACTCCTTAATTTTCACCAGGCCAAGGTTTCCTGAAATATTGATGTTCAATACCGGGATTTCCGACAGGTCGATACGGGTTACTTCGGGCAGGCTATTGGGCGACTGTGCCAGCTCAGGCGGTAAATTGGGTTTGGCTTTATCCACTGCATCTTTCAGGTCCTGCATGGCCTGGTTTTCGTCCACGTTGGTTTCGAACTCGATAAATACCAGGGCAAAATCCTGCAAGGATTTACTACTGATTTTTTTGATGCCCTTAACACCCTTAATTTCCTTTTCGAGCGGATGTGTAACCAGGTTCACCAAATCTTCGGGTGAAGTGCCCACGTAAATTGTTGACACCGAAAAATAGGGAAAGGTGACCTCAGGAAACTTTTCCTTAGGTGTTGAGTTGTATGCAATAATGCCTGCAACAATCATGATTACAGTAAAGATATATACCGTTGTCCTGTTGTTAATGGCAATATTGGTTAGTCCAAATTCTTTTTCTTTTTTCATCAGTTAATTGTTTACTTCCACCTCAAGTTGTTTCAAAAGGAGTTTGTCATTAATTTCAAAATCTTAAAGCTCCTTAAAGCTGATTTGTATCGGCTTACCCACAGAAATATTATTAAAGCCAAAAGTGATTACAACATCATTTTCGTTCAAACCACGGATGATTTCAACTTTGTCTTTGCTGTATTTTCCGGTTTCCACATCACGCAAAGAAGCAATCCAATGGTCGTTTTCTTTTTGGGCGACATATACATACTTTCGAGTTTCATCGCGCTGCAATGCATTGATGGGCAAAATATAAGCCGAAGGATTGGTGTAATCGTTAATGTTGAGCACAGCCAGCATGTTGTGGCTGATACGTTCGTCATCGGGAAGCAAAACTTCAATATCAAAAGTCCTGTTGTTGGGATCGATCACCTGCGAAACAGCGGTTATTTTGGCATCAATGGTTTCGTCAATTATGGGAAGGTTAACCTTGATCTTGTCACCCTTCCTAATGTTGGTGATGTGGTTTTCCGACATTTTCGCCTTCACCTTCAAGCCAGTAAGGTTCGATACGCGTATAGCGCCCACATTTGGTGCAGCAGCCTCGCCTTCCTTTATCGCAATAAAATCAACCAATCCATCAATTGGAGAATATATTTTTGATTTGTCCAGCTCCGATTCGGCATTTTTAAGTTTGATCTGCAAATCTTCCATTCCGGTTTTTGCCTGCAAATACTGCACCTCTGTACCAATATTTTTGTCATAGAGATTTTTCTGGCGGTTGTACATCGTGGTTGCCAACTCCAATCCATTTTTGATTTCACGGATGGTTTGGCTGATGCTTTCGTCATCAAGTTGTGCCATGAGCTGCCCTTTGCTAACCTGATCGCCTACCTTTACATATATTTTCTTTACGACGTATGGGCGAAGTGCCGGCACAAAAATGTTGTTGTCCGACTCCACAATCCCCCGTACTTCGATAAAATGTTTAAAGGGTTCGATAGTAATTTTCTGTCCCACTACAGTAGGAACTTTTATGTTCTCGCTAATGGCACCTCCATCGGCAATAATTTTGTTTTCGATATCCTGAATTTGCTTATCCAAAGTGGCGCGTTGCTTTTTCAGGTCATCCAGTTTTGCAGTATCATTCATTGTACCCGAGCATGACCAGCCAATTATCGCGATCAGCGTAAGCATTAAAATATTATTCTTCATTATCATTGTGTGTTTATTGTTCATTACATTATATGTTTTCATTTTTTTCAGTAGTAGTGATATATCGCTTCGCTCCACATTTCATCATTTTATCATTGGAGCATTTTATCATTTCCCCCTCTAATCCGTTTCGGTCAACAACCTTTCCAGGTTTAGTTTGGATTGCAACAGATCGAGCATTGACATTACATAGGTACTCTCAGAAGTAAGATACTGGTTATAATTTTGCTGCAGTTCGATGCTCGACGAAACGCCTTCCAATTGTTTTTCTTTGGTTTTTTGATAGATTTTCCAGGAAAGGTCAAGGCCTGTCTTTTTATTCTGATAAACTTTCCATGCATTGAGGAATGAATTTTGGCGCGTGCCGAATTCGATTTCCAATCCGGTTTTTACTTGCTTTCCAACTACTTCTAATTGGTCGATTTGCAATTTTGCTTGCTGCACTTTTGCCGAGCGGCTTCCACTGCTCCATATCGGGATATCCAATTGAATGCCCCAGAGGGTGGTATTGTACCAACCCTGATCTTGTTCCAATATTCGCCAGTCGCCATCACTTTGCATGAAATTCCAGGAGTCGCGCTGGGCGGTTTTCGAGAAACTGAAAAATGCATAGAGGCTGGGCAGGTAAAGTGATTTGTTGCGTTTCAGGTTAAGAAAAGCAAGCTCTTGCTGGTTTTCAATAATCTTGTAATCGATATTTTTGCTGTAGTCAAAATTTGAAGCAAACAGTACCTCCTGATCTATCAGGCTCATTAAATCAACCAGTTTGTCGGTGAGCTCAATTATGTTTTCGAGTTGGAGGCCCAACTGAAATTTAAGCAGGTTTTTGGAAACCTGCAGGTTGTTGGTAATATCAAGCAGTGTAGCCTCTAAATCATTAATAAGTAAAGTTACCTGATCAACATCGGTTTCTTCAATAAAGCCATTTTCATACAAGCCAACATTTGCGGTCTGAATTTCCTTCAAAGTTACAAGGGTCGAGTCGATAATTACTTTGTTTCTTGCTGCAATCAACACCAAATAGTAGGATTCGGCTACCTTCTGCTTCAAATCGATGAGCACTTTTTCCTGCTGACGTTGAGAGGTTTTTACAAATGTTTTTGATGCCTGCAAACCAACGATATATTCGCCACTAAAAATAAGCTGGCTGGCCTCAGCATTCAACGACATGTTGTATTTTGTCCCGAATTGCACCGGCATGAAACTTCCGGGTTCTCCCCCGAAAAATTCCGCGGGTATCAACTGCGTAGGTATGTCAATAAAATCGTTGTACGAGGCGCCTGCATTGATTTGTGGTAAACCAATTGCAGTGGTTTCCTTTACTTTTTTTCGGGCAATCTCAATTTCTGTGGTGGCATTTTGGATGTCGTAGTTATTTTCGACAGCGAAGGCCTGGGCCTCTTCCAGTGAAAACGTCATCACCTCCTGCCCCACTAATATATGTGGCATCGAAAGCATGACGGCCATCAATAAAATCCATAATTTCTTCATACTAATTCTTTCCGTTTTTAATTTTCTCTTTTTGTTGTTCAAAATAGGCAGTACCTTTCTGGTTGGCAATTCCACGAATGTGGTTTTCGAACATTACTTCGAATATCTTGTCAAATGTGAGATTTTCGAGATAATCCAGGTCTGTAGAATGCAGGCCAATCACCTTTTGGATATATAAAGCGGCAACAAGGTCCACATCCAAATCACTGCGGTACAGGCCTTGCTCAATCCCCTTTTCGATGTTTTGTATGATGTTGGAATACACCATTTTCTTTTTGCTTTCGAGCACCTTGCTGTAGAGGCCTGGATAATATTTCTGTAAAGAAAATGTGATTTCAGGTTTAAATTTATCAAAATCCTTATTGAGGCGTTGGCTAAAGGCAAGTAGTTCATCAATGGCGTTCATCCCGGAGGTGAAGACTTCGGCAACCCACGCTTGCATCATGCTCTCTTCGCACTCAAAGGTTTTTTGTATCAGGTCGGTTTTGTTGCTCACAAACTGATATAGGGTTTTTTTCGAGACCCCCAATTCCCGGGCAATGTCGTCCATCGACATACTTTTGAACCCATATTTCCAGAACAATGCTTTGCAGTCCTGAATTAATCGGGTATGCCGTTCGTTTGTTGTTAAATCTTCCAAGGTTAAACTTTTTTGCAAAGAAATAAAAAAATCAATTGCCAGGAAACATTAAATATTAAAATCGTTTCCACTGTTTCGATCGTTTCTAACAATGGGAAATGAAAATTGTTGTGGATGCAAGAATATGTTTGAGGGGGATTCTGATGAATTGCAGAACAATGTTGATGTAATGATCAAAAGAGGATTTAGTCAAGATCTTGCAAATGAGGGTAAACCGGAAGGGCTATTTTTTAAACTTAACGCCTCTTTTTTTTCTGTTAAAATATTTCAGGCCTTCGTCGGTAGCAACGCTCCTAACAAAATTATCGAACATTGCCTCGAATAAAGTGGAAAATGAGAACTGGTCGGAAGGAAAAATCTCTTCGTTGTGCAGGTCGATGAGGCGACTCATATAGAGGCGGGCAATGAGTTCAATACTCAGGTCGCTACGGTAAATTCCCTGGCCAATTCCTTTGGTAAGGTTGATTTGAATTTTCCCGAAAATAAAATCAAGCCTGCGTTGCAGGTGTTCCTGGTATTCTTTTGGGAACTTATCCTTTAGCAAAATACTGATGGTTGGCGTAACATCATAAAAGCGGCTGGCAATTTCTTTACTAACGACCATCAATATGTCGATGGCATTCACACCTTCAAAATCATATTCGTCAAAAATCCCTTTAAAGCTGTCACGTTCAAAAGCAAGTACCTTCGTAACAAGATCTTTCTCATCCTTAACGTATGTTTTGAGTTCTTCTTCAGGCATACCCAGGTGACCGCAGATGCTTTGAGTGGAGATATTTTCAATTCCCTTTTCAAGGGCCAGCATACGGACCTTTGAGAGAATGTGCTTAAGTTGCTCGTCCATCAATTAATGTTTTGTGAAATCTTCGCCGCGAAAATTAATCGGACAAAAGTAAATATAAAAATGTAATGGGCAAACTGGGGG
>CAZBDF010000157.1:0-9555 GCA_964490385.1 uncultured Lentimicrobiaceae bacterium
GCTAAAGCTGGATTGGGCTGGATTGGGAAAAATGCCAATTTCATCCACCCGAAAGCAGGTTCATTTTTCTTTATTGCTGAAATCATAACCGATCTGGAACTGGAATATGACCAGCCAAAAGACAATGATTTTTGCGGTGCATGTCGCAATTGTATAGATGCCTGCCCTACCCAAGCCATTGTTGGAGACAGGATAATCGATTCCAGAAAATGCATCTCTTACCTGACTATTGAACTGAAAGATCAAATTCCCGAAGAATTCAAAGGGCAATTTAAAGACCGGGTTTTTGGCTGCGACATTTGCCAGGATGTTTGCCCGTGGACACGTTTTTCGAAGCCGCACCGTGAGTCACAGTTCGGACCAACTCTACAATTAACAAAGATGCTGAAAAAGGATTGGGAGGAATTATCGGAAGAAACATTCAGGATTATATTCAAGAATTCAGCAGTAAAGAGAACGAAGTATTCGGGTTTGATGAGGAATGTTGGGTTTGTGAAAGGTAAGACCTAACAGGTTTTAAAAACCTGTTAGGTTTCAGGTGTTATCGTATCACCTTATACGTCTTAAACTTCCCGATCTCGATCCCGAATTTTTTTTCAAGCCAGTTTAAAAACCTCAACCGTGGGGTAAGTTTAATGCCCTGGGTTGGATCAAATGAAAATTCCCAATTCATTTTATCAATGCGTTCGTGCATGACTTTTGGATGTGTACCTTCGAAATGCGAGAGGCTGTCAATATTAGAAAAATCAAACTCATTTACTTTTTCGAAATTCTTATCCATCCACTCATCGTCGTGCCACATTTTATTAAAGGATTCCATTTTATCCTGCATAGCCTTTGGGTGACGTACCCATCCATAATGATACACCGCAGCATCAATTTCTTTTACCTTGAGCCGTTTTCCATTTTTCATAAAACTAATGGCATCCCTAAAAGAGGTGATATTTGGATCGTTGCGGATAATCCTGATTTGCTTGTAGGCCCATTTCCTCGAATCGGCAATATAATCGAAGGAGCCATAAAGATTCAGGTGATCGAATAAAATTCCATCAATATGCTCATCTTCAAGATTATCTTCCATCGCCTTCCTGATTTCAGGATAATCCTTCTCATGCAGCACTTCATCAGCCTGAATATAGATGCACCAATCAGTATCTTCGGAAATGGCAGCTTTGGCTTTATCAGTTTCAACCGCTAAAACACGTCCTCCCTCACGAAGGCTGTCATCCCAAATGGTTTGGATAATCTTGATTTTTGGGGAATCGATGTCCTGAACCAAAGCAAGGGTTTCATCCTCTGAATTCCCAACAGCAACAATCATTTCATCACAAAGTGGCAAAACCGATTTGATAGATTCGATAAAGGGATAGTCGAACTTTACGCCATTACGGACGATGGTGAAACCTGTAACTTTCATATGCATTGTTTATTATGGGGCAAAAGTAGTGATAATCTTTTGGCAGAAATCGGGAACCGTTATACGTAAATAAAATGAATTAGAGGCTCTTTACAAATTCTTCAAATAATAAAATCTTCGCACTATTTCTTTTTTCAAAAACAAGGTGTTCAAAATCTTTTGCCTTATGTTTTAAATCAGTTTGGGTTAGCAGAACAGAAAAGGCGTCCTTTAATTCCTGAAGATTGCCAATTCCACATTTAGCATTAAGAAAATTATAATCTGGTTGTGTTTGCCCCATTAAAAACATGGTGTCGTAAAAATCGCGCCCCTTTTGCCTTGAAAGCAGGGCTGAAATCTTCATTGCACAAAGCACCTGGTCTGTTGGCGTAGGAAATGAAAAAAAGAAGCCACATCCTTTTATGATGGCCAATTTGTGTTCGTACTCAATCTGTTGATCTTCACTTTCAACTTTAATTAAAAATCTTTCATTTTTGTAGGCTGATAAACCCAAATCAAATAACATTTCAGGAAAATAAAAATTCCGCCTGAAAGCTTTAAGCTTGAGATTTTCTTTATCTCTTGTTTCGACCCTATATCCATTTCGCCCCAGGAAATTTTTTATTCCATCCGTCATTGCAATAAACTCATCTTTTGAAAGATTTTTACAGTCAAAATCCAAACCCTCAGAAAAGCGATCGATACCTTTGATAAGGCGAAGGTTGGTACCACCAATGAAAACAATTTTACGTATAAAAGATGTTGTTGTCAAGTAATCAAGCATCAACAATTGCAAATACTCTTTTATCATGTATTTCTGATGTGAGGGGCTATTGTTAAGATATTCGGGAAAATAATTTTTCAATAATCCGGGCTCAATCATAAATTATAAGTGTTTAAAAAAGTTCTTACTCTTTTCTCTAATGCAACATTTTTAAATTTGACAGTATAAGCCATTAACTGCTCAATGTTGAGTTTTTCTTCAAGAAAATATTCATCAAACCGAAGCACTTTAAAATCATTATCCGACTTATAAAAAGGATAGAGGTAAAGCAGATCAAGCAATGCTTTTTCCGGCTTGGCCATGTATACGATCCTTCCTTTAGCAGATGGCAAGTGGTTATATCCAAAAAAACCCCGTGGCTTAATTGTCCGATAAGAAAATTCGCCAAAAATATTTCTGAAAGTATTTGTTTTTAATGTTGAAACACAGGTGACTTGGATAACCGATTCCGGGATTAAACCATAAAAACTTAAAGATGAATGCAGGCTGATGTAGGAGGGTCTGTACATTCGTGTAGCCAAAAAATAGGCAAAATTGGGCTCATCTATATTTTCAGGGAAAGTGTAATAACCATTGCGCAGTTTTATTAAAAGCCCTTTTTTAACCCATCGCCCCAGGTTGTTTTTATCAAAGCCTGGCCGCCAGGCATATACCTGATTAGAAGAAAAACAAGCTTGCAAAGACATGGCTTTATGAAAATCCTGATAAAGCATTTATATTTCTGTTATTCCGCAAAAATACGGAAAAACAGAAAAATAAAGGTGTTTTTGAAACATTAATTCAAAATACTTAATTGCAGGCAAAAAGACAAATTAAATGATTCCCCTATTTTAAAGCCTTATCCAGCTCATTAACAGCAAAGGCATATGCGCCTATTGCAGTTGCCTTTGAAGTTCCTAATTTTGAAATACCAACACCAATTCGTTTTTGTGGATCATAGGTGATCTTCGTGTTGCTGAAAGGCACTTGTATTTCGCGGGTATTACCTTTGAGGAAACGCTGAAGGCTACGGTCATGTTCGAGGTTAAACACCTGGATTTCCAGCCTGTCGAGATGGTCGCCTGAAGGGACTTCAAACTTTTTGTTCATCTCTTTTACCAAATTCTGAAGGAACAGTGGCCATGCTCCAGACAAGCCCCCACCAAGAACGATTAGTCCGTCAACAAGTGTAATGGCATTGGCCAGGGCATCGCCGGCGGCAATGGCAAATTTATCGAACGATTTTCGGGCAGCATCTTTATTTCCCTCGACCTTACCCATACCAATTTCAAAAATCGATTGGGGCGTGGGACACATGATTTCAGCAATCCGGGCATCGCGTGCATATGACTTTTGTACTCCACGGATACTCACACTCTCCTCGGCACTATAGAAGGGATGTACTTTGTTGCGCATTCGGTTAATCTCTCCCTGGGCCGAATTATCGCCGCTGAATATTTCGCCGTTTGAAACAATTCCTCCACCAAAACCGGTCCCGAAAGTTGCGCCGAGCACATTGTTGAATCTTTTGGGGCTTCCAGCCTTTTCGAGTAATTCGTTAACATGTGGAAGTAAACCAGCAATGGCTTCACCATAAGCAAACAAATCGCCATCGTTATTAATAAAAACCGGAATGCCGAACTTATCTTCAAGCATTGGCCCCAGTGCTACACCGCCGCGGAAAAATGGAAGGTTGGCAAGATCACCAATAATGCCAAGCGAATATTCAGCTGGGCCCGGAAAAGCAAAACTTATGGCAACAGGTTCGACCTCAAGCTTTTTCTTAACGTCCTCAAACCCTTCGATAATCCTGTTCAACACCTCCACCAGGTTGGTAGCTTCTGCCGGTTTATTGATAGGATCAATAATTTCTTCTACTCCCTGCATCGCCGAAAACACAAAATTGGTTCCTCCTGCATCAAGGGTCATTACTATACGTTTATCATCTGTAATATTCATACGGTCTCCTGTTTTCTAATTTTCTTGAATGAGACAAAGATAGAAAAAAAGCCATGCAGGGTTTTGAATAATGGAAAAAGATTGATCCGGAGACCTTAACAAATCTCCCACCAATAAAAAAACCACCGGCTTTTAACACTCATGATCAAAGCATTGTCAGCCGGCGGCGTTGTGCAAAAAAGGGAAGGTAACTATTGGATAATTAGTGTTCGTCTATAAAGTCCAACTTCTGCGTTGTTGCTCAAAATCCAAATCCTCATCCCGTACACGGGACTGCGGTTTGAATTTATCACACGCCTTGAATTTGACCTTTATAGAGCAAACACTCGACATTATGGACAGACTCTAATGAGTCGTTCGGTTTTAATACTGTTTCCTGCTGAAATCCTAACAAAATAAATCCCTTGTTCCAGCATGGACACATTTACTTGGTTTATACCTTGATTCACATCAAAGGTTTTTATCATTTTCCCGTGCATATCAAATAATTCAAGTTTGCCTGAAATTTGCAAGTCAACACAAACATAATCACTTGCCGGATTAGGATAAATGTTGAAGCGGAAATTCGATTTGTCTTGAATACTGGTAGTTCCTGTTTTTAAATTTTTGATTGCTGAAATACCATCAGTGACGAAAAGGCCATCGTGTTGCGGCAATGCAGGATCAAGGCTTATTTCTACATCATTGGCACCGTCAATAGTTTCGTTCATAATCTTGAATAATATTGGATCACCATTAGTGAACCCATCAAGCTCAGGTGTTGTAGGATCATCGCCATATATTGTTATTGCATCGCTATTCCCTGAAAGAAAAACACATCCGCAACAAAAATCATTTTGATTGAATGCACAAAGGAAATTCCCGATTAAGTTTTTATCGATGACTTCTGTAGGAATGGCGATGGTGTGGGTAAAAGGAGAGGGAACGACCTCATCCCGCGGCCCCTTCTCGTGGAGGAAAAGGGGAGTGCCGCCACACTGGCTGACCTCACCCCAACCCTCTCCTTCAGGAGAGGGAGTGCCATCCCACGAGCTGCCATTTGGTCCTGTTTTAGAATTGTAAGATTTGTTAGTAGGTTCCTCTCCTTCCCGCCAGCTGGCGGAGAAGGCCGGATTGGGGGAACACTCTGGAAACACAATCTCCCCTGCACTTCCCATCAACACAAAATATGATTTGCCACTTTGAAGAAATTCAAGTGAATTGATACCATATTCCGACCAGTAAATAAGGCTGCCTGCAACTTCTTTAACAAGCACCGAATCCAAGCCAGAGAATAAATCCACCACATCAACATCACACTCACTTAAAACCGGAATTATATTCCATCCCTCAGCTAATTGAACAGTTTTGTTGCTTACCCATGTTCCGTAAAAAGTCAGGCTGACGTCTTCTCCCATCTTGATTTTGTATGCAGAATAGGCATCCCAATCGATGAGGGAATTCACATTTTCACCAGGCCAGTACATGCCGGTTTCACTTTGCAAAATAATCAGCTGGTCGATGATAGGCTGGAAAATGGTTTCGATATCCGGATTTAGTGGATCGATGCAACTTGAAAGGCCAGACCAACCCTGGGGAATATTGATAACTTGAGTAGGATGAATTGTTGCAATTACAGGACTTGCCGGCAAGGATTCGCAGTCGCCATAAAGGGCTGATACTTCGTATTCGTACTCTCCCGGCTCCAATCCTTCATCAATAAAACTTAATTCGGTAGTATTAATCAGGTAGTCGCCATTTCTTTGGATTTTGTATTCGATCATTCCTTCCATGGGGGCATCCCACGAAAGCAGAACATTGTTTCCGTCAACCAGTGCTTCGAGGTTTTTGGGAGGCAAAGCTTCATCAATGATCTGTTTAAATTCAATATCATCAACAAAAGATGTGGGAGTTCCTTCCCACAACACTCCGGCATAGAAATCAATAACATCTAACTTAAGAGGACCGGGATTTCCATTTTCATCAAGGCTCCATTGTGCCTGGCACATCATAAGGCCATTCAAGTAAAGTTTTGCCCAATCATTGTCGAGATCGATAACAGCCCTCACATCATTCCAGGTATCCGCATCGTAAGTAAATGCTTGCCATTCTGAATTGGCGATGATCGCAAAACCCGTTTCATCTTCATTGAAATAGGCCTCCATCCCGTAGCTTCCACTTGATACTTCCCTCCATATGCCAAAATATCCATCGAAGCTTGCTGGAACATAAATCTTAAAAGTTACAACATATTTCCCTTCCGTTTTTGCACCCAGCTCCAGTGTAACATCATTTAATCCTTCAATCAACATTGAATTACTACCGTTGTGAACAACATCATCAGAAATGTATGGATCCTCATCGCTTCCCGGGGGCATGCTCCAGCACTGCCAGTAATCAATTCCCATGTTTTGGGCTTGTAATACAAGTTGCTGGCCGGAGCTGAAATTTTCAAAAGCCTCGGTGATGATTAATAAGTCACAATAATCAATAGTTACCTCCACAGGGTCGCATGGCAGTGATTCACCCAGCACGTAAACTGCAGTGACTGTATAACTGTAGTCGCCTTTTGCCAAGCATAAATCGGTGTAGAATAGTTCTGAATGATTGCTTGCAACCAGGATACCACTGTTATACACATTGTACCCAACAAGGTCTTTGGTTTCCGGGGCTTCCCAATAGAGTAGAACGCTATTGGATATAACTTCCGCACTGAGGTTCTGTGGCGCAGGCACATTGGGCTGCTCCACCACAACCTCCTTAACCAACTGGTTGTTTAAAGGATTGTCATCATCAGCACTGAGATAGGAGTGAAATAAATAAGTACCAATTTGTGCATTCCAAGGAGCAAATGTGATTTGCCTCGTCTCGCCGGGAGACAGATCGTTTACAAAAGCACTTGTACCGTAATCAACAGAATTAATTATTGAAAGCTGCACCGTTTGGGGTTCGGTACCGAAATTTTTGAGCGTAACTTTTGCTTCAACAGGTCCGGGTGGCAAACTGGCTTCAATATCGATGGATACAATTCCCACATCGTTGGGATAAAGTCCACCCGTGATGTTGACGGTATAATCCTCGGTTTCGCCATCAATAAAATCTGCACACGGATCGGAAGCTGATTCCATATAATAACACCCTCTTGCCCGTAAGCGGTGAAACCCGGAAAGGGCATCAGAAGGAATGGTAACAGGGATCTCATAAACCTCTCCCCCGTTGGCGAGAAAAAAATCATCGACCAGCATTTCATCCGGGGCAAAAACTTCGTCATCATCAAAATCTATCCATACGCTCATATTATTTTCGCCGTAAAGGCATACAACATCAATGAGGTATTCTTCACCTGCTGTCAGGGGTGTTTGCATATCAGTGAAATCGCCATAACCATCGGGGCTGCAACCCGAATCAAGGTTTTCTATTTCCTGAAGTACAAATATCTCAAAGCCGTCACCAAAGCTGCAATCTGCGAATGGGATGCAATAATCTTTGGAAGCATCAGCTCCGGGGTTTTGTTGCATCTGTTTTGCCGGAGTGTTAAAGTTCATTTTGCCCTTCCCCTGCGAAAAGAGATTTATGCCGGTCATCATTATAATGACAGCAATTAGCAGGGAGATGTTTGAATAAGTGTTTAATTTTTTCATAGGTGTAAATTTTTGAGGTGAGTATTTTATTTAAGATGATTTTCGAATAAGTATAGAAGTTCGGATTGCTTGCTTACATCAACCGGCAACTCGCTGCCATCGGTCATAATCACCAATGGATTTTCGCCCAATTGAATTTTGGAAAGATGGCAAAGATTGATCAGGTGCTTAGGATGAATGCGGAAAAAGAAGCCATTGGTTGCTGCTACTTCCAATTGGGTGAGGATACTTTCGCATTTTACCGATGAGCGATCTTCAAAGAAAATGATTGGTTTATCATTCACCAATTCAATCCTAACAATATCGCCCGCCTCCATATTATTTATCCCAGCCATTGATTAAATTTTTTTATAAAATTATATCAGTGAAGAAGAAATTGGAGGGGGAGATTATTATCCGTGGGGAACGGATTATTATTCGTTCCAAGTCAGGGCTTGATTCGTCAGGGCTCGATTTGTAGTCAGGGCTTGACTTGGAGTCAAACCCTGACTAATTGAAAAACTGTCAGACAGTTACCCACACTCTATATTTTTGTACGAAGATCAAAAGGATAGTGTGATCTTAAATAAATACCGCGAAACTGTCTGACAGTTTCACTAAGCAAAATCCTCAAACACCCTGAAAAGTTGCTCCTTTTTGCGTGAAGAAACCGGCACCCATGATTCATCATCCATAATCAGGTGCCCACCTTCGGCTTTATCATAACGAAGGATGTGGTCGAGGTTGACCAGGTGCGACTGATGGGTCCGGAAAAAACCGGAAGGCCCGAGCAGTTCATCATATTCCTTGAGGGTTTTCGAGACCAGAAGTTTTTCGCCGCCGCTTAGGAAAAAAGTGGTGTAGTTTATATCCGACTCACAGCGGACGATATTGGCCAGGTTGATGATGTGGATGCTTTCGGAAGTGCGCAATACGATTTTATTGATCTTTTCGAGGTTGGCCAAAAAAGCTTTGAACTTCTCCTCTGTTTTTTCCCCCTTGATAGTTTCACCGGCCTTCGCTACTGCTTCAATCAGGTTGGAAGCGGCAAAGGGTTTCAGGATGTAATCAAGGGCACTAAATCGAAAAGCCCTGACGGCGTATTCCTCGTGGGCAGTAATAAAAATGACCTTGAAATCGATGGTGTCAAATTTTTTCAGCAGGTCGAAACCGGTGCCATCGGGCAGGTTGATGTCGAGCAACACCAGGTCGGGCCTTTTTTGTTGGACGAGTTCGTAAGCAGAATTGACATCAGCAGCCTCACCAAGAATTTCAAAATTCTGTTGGCTCAGGCCAAGAATGTCCCTTATGGTACTCCTGGCTTTGGGTTCGTCGTCGATGATTACGAGAGAGAGCATGTGTGTTGGTTTTTAGAATATCGCAGTAAGAAATGGTAAAGCCTTCAGCAGTCAAATTTATTGATTAAGATATTTGCTAAAATCTTTGGTTATTATATACCCACCTGATTTTCTTGCACCCTTCAATTCGGAAATGAAGAGTTTCCTAAGAATTCTTAGATAACGATTTATAGTTGGTATTGAAACATCTATACCCTTTGCTAATTCATCAGCATTAAGTAAGGGCGTTTGATAAATTAAATTTACCAGATTAGTTAAATTATCCACCACACCTTTACCAGGCCTATCAATTGTACCATTTCTAACTCCATCATTTATCCTATCATTTATCCTATCATTTATCCTATCAATTTGTACACTGGCTTCTTTAACAGTGGTTTTTTTGCCGACTGGAATAATGGTTTTAAAAACGGTTCTTTCAAAAAAAAGAATAGGCTAAAAATAGTTAAAAAATTGACTCTAATAATCATATTCCATTAA
>CAZBDF010000158.1:0-9363 GCA_964490385.1 uncultured Lentimicrobiaceae bacterium
GATGCTTCGGCCACCATCAGCAATTGCTTGCGGATATCAAATAAATCATATTGGGTTACCATTTGGTTGCTCAGTGCTTTTGTCATTTCCGAAACTGTGATCATGCCGATGTCTTCGCTGATCAATGCATTTTGCACTGCCCGACGGGTTGCCCCACCATTAAACAGATTGAAGCTTAAAGTGAAATTTGCATAATATCCAAACGAATACCTGGTGCTGGGATCTTCGCCTGCATATTTAAAACGGCTGTTGGCATAGTCGGCACCGGCGCCAAGGTAAATTCCCGGGTAGTAACCGCTTTTGGCAAGGTCTGTTGAGTTTTCCAAAATCTTCTGATTAACATACTGATTCTGCAAATTCTTGTTGTTCCCCAACATTTTACTCATCAAATCATCCAGTGTATAATCGTTAATATCAACAGTGAATTCGTCAGTAAGTTTAAATTGAACCGTTTGATCCACAGCCAAAAGAAGTTTCAATAAGAGCGTTGCATTTTGTAAATTCAGTTCCTGCGAAAGGTAATTTACTGAATCACTTAAAAAGGCATCTTTAGCTTGCAATACATCGTAAGTTACGGCACTACCAAATTGCTGCTTCACCTCCATGTACTCCATGCGGTCGCCCGATAGTTTTTTTACTTCTGTAAAAACATTTAGCTTTTCCTGCTGCAGTAAAATGTTGTAGTAGGACAGTATAATGCTTTGAACGGTATTTTCGATAACAACCGTTGACAGGCCTTCGGAAAGTTCTTCGAGGGACCGAAGGTTTTCCCTGGTAATCTTCACCCTGAAACCGTCAAAAATCGTAAAATTGAGATTCACCGCAGGAGAAATAAAATTGGCGTTTAATTTACTTCTTTCATCAGGATTAACCAGGCTTTGTGAATTATCGAAACTATTTCCCTGAACCGCCGTAAAGTCGATGGATGGATATCTTCCGGCAGCTCCCGGTGTATTGTTGTTTTGTGCAATTTTCAGGTTTTCTTCACTAATCCTTACCTGGTAATTGTTTTCGAGGCCAATGCTGATGGCATCCGACAGGCTCAGAAAAAGTGTATCTGAATCTTGCGCTTTCGCATTGAAGCTAAAAGTCAGGGCAAGTATTGTTATAGCCAAGGTCTTCATCCAAGTCTTCAATGTTAGCTGCTTGTATAGTATTATTTTCATTTTATCCCTAAGCTAAAATTACTAATCTAAAGTTTTTTTCATATGCTTAATCGCGGGCTCTACATCTTCCCTTGTAATTACTTTTGCCTCCCATTGTGAGCCACCATTGTACCACTTAAGGAAACCTTGCCATGACTTCCCAAAAGCAAATCTCAAATCATTTACAATTATAATTAGTACCGGGAAGAAGAAAAGGATAAAGGTTGTTCCGAATAAAACACCATAAGCCATGGTAACCGCCATGGGCCTTAGAAACTGAGCCTGGAAACTGCCTTCAAGAATAATAGGGTACAATCCCAAAACTGTGGTAAGTGATGTTAGCAGGATAGGCCTGAAACGGGCAATCCCTGCCTTGTATGCCGCATTGGTAACAGAGAGGCCTTCCTGCAAAAGTGAATTATACTTTGCCAGGAAAACAATGGCATCGTTAATTATAATACCGGATAAGGCTACCATTCCCCAGGCACTGAGCATCGAAACCGGAATGCCTTCGATGCCGTGCCCCCAGGTAGCACCAAGCCATGCCATGGGGATCATCATTAAAATAATAAATGCTTGCAAAACAGATTTAAAGTGCATCATAAGGATGAAAGTAATCAGGATAAATGCAATGATATATGCACTCATCAGGTCGTTCATCGATTCAGTACTATCGCGGCTTTGTCCCTGGTAATCTACTGTTACGCCCGGATAATTTGCTTTCAGGACGGGTGCAATATCTTTTTCGACGCGTTCGAGAATAGGAGGGACTGGTTCGTAAGGGTCAACAAGTTGGGCAGTGATTTTGATTTCTCTTTTACCATTGTACCTGTTGATGTTTACCGGGCCCCTTTCAATTTTATAACTGGCAATTTCATTCAGGGGATATTCACCAGCCATGGTTTTTATTTTCATTTGTTCGAGTTGGCCCAGGCTGATGCGGTCTTGTTTTGGGTAGCGAACCCAAACCCTGACTTCATCTTTTCCAACCTGCAAGCGTTGTGCCTGGCCACCGAAGAATCCCTGGCGCACCTGGTTTGCAATGTCAGCCCGTGTCAAGCCCAGGAAATATGCCGTGGGTTTCATCTCCAACTGCACTTCTCGTTTACCAATGGCATTGTTGTCAACAATATCACGCAACTGCGGAAACTCGTTCATCCCGTCAATAAGGGCAGTTTTTGCTTCTTCAAGTTCAACAAGGTTCCTGCCCAATAAGCTAATCGAGACAGGGTCACCAAATGTATTTCGGCCACTTACAACAAATTTTTCAGCTTCACTTACGGGGCCAATCTTTTCTCTAATCTTGTCTAAAATCACAAAACTCGAAATCGGGGCTCCTTCCATGTTTCTAAGTAAAACAAATATGCCACCGGCATGTGCACCAATTTCCCTTCCATCAAAGGCATTTCCAAGGCCCAAAAAAGTATAATCGACATAGTTTAGGGAGTCATCATATTCCTCCATTAATTCGGCATTGACCTCCCAGATGGCATCATCGAACCGTTCGAGGTATTCCAGGGTTTTGGCTTCTCCGGTACCGGGAGTAAATGCAAGGTTAACAGTGAACTGATCGAAAGGAATGGATGGAAAAAATGTAGCTTTGATAAGGTTTCCACCAAATAAGCCAAAGGTAATGATGATTAAGGCGATAGGCGTAATTAACATAACGTATTTCCATCGGATGACAAAGCGCATGATGCGGCCATATAACTTATCGCGAAGGAAGAAGATGGCTTTGTCGAGCTTTTGCCTTACTGCATGGGAGCGGCCTTCGCGGTGTTTTACTTTCAATACATGCTTGCTGCCCAGGTGGGCGGGCAGTACAAAAAATGCCTCGATCAATGAAACTGCAAGACTTACAATCACCACAAAACCCACATCATAGCTAAATTCCATATTTCCACTGAGGAACATTAATGGTGAAAATGCAATCATGGTTGTTGTTACAGAAGTTGCCACGGCCGGCAGCACTTCCATTGTCCCATCCAGGGCAGCCCGTTTCGGGCTTTTCCCCTTTTCGAAATGGGCATAAATATTTTCGGCAATCACAATTCCGTCATCCACTAAAATACCAATCACCAGTATCATCCCAAAAAGGGAGATCATGTTGATGGTGAGGCCCGAAAGATAGCCAATGATAAACATCCCTGCAAAAGAAGCCGGAATGCCAAATGCCACCCAAAAAGAAAGCCTCAGGCTGAGGAACATCCCAAGTGCTATCAATACCAAAAGTAATCCAATGCCCCCGTTTTTAAGAAGCAACATCAGGCGGCTGTTGAGCATTTGGAGGAAATTGTAGGTGATTATCAATTCGGCGTTATCGTGTGTGTTGTTAAAAACCTCAACGTAGTCTTCGAGGTAATGCACGATGGCTTGCAGGTCTTCTTCGGGCAGTTTTTGAATATTAAAAGAAACAGACTGCTGCCCGTTCATGGTGCTTAGTGAGGGTGTCTCCGAAAACTTCAGCTTTATATCTGCAATTTCGCGGAGGTAAAGCTTGCTGCCATCGCTGTTTCCGCGGATGATGATCTCACCCAATTTGGCGGGGTCAGTGGTTCTCGACCGGGAGCGGATAAGGATTTCTTCGGTGTTGGATCTGATCATACCTGCAGAAATATCCTGATTGTTGGCGCTAATGGCCCTGGCTATTTGATCGAATGTGAGCTTATACCTGAGCAGGTTTTCCTCCGTTACTTCAACGGAAATTTCGATTTGTGGGTAACCGCCAATTCCGAGTTGGGATATGACCCCGGATGTTAAGAGGTCGTCTTCAATTTCCTGGGCATAGTTTTTAAGGGTCAGCAGGTCAACGTCTCCCTTAAGTCCCATAAATGCTGCCATTGATACCGATCGCCGCTTGGCCACAATTGGCCGTTCGGCGGCAACCGGGAATGCACTAATGCCATCCACGGCATTTTTTACTTCGGCAAGTGTTTCATCAATATCATAATCACCAGTGGTTTCGATGGTAACGCTCGAGAAGTTTTCGGAAGAGGTGGATGTAATTCGTTTGATGCCCACGAGGCTTCTAATGGCCTCTTCAACCCTCGAGGTAACTCCTTCCTCCATTTCGATGGGTGATGCCCCGGGATAAAATACGCTTACACTGATAAACCGCTCGGACGATTCGGGGAAGAAAGACATCTTTAGCGAAAAAACAGACACTAAGCCTCCAACAATCAAGAGGGCTATGATCATATTGGCGTAAAAAGGGAACTTTATAAATGTACCGACAAGTTTTCTCATTTTCTATTATTAATGCATGAATGCATGAATGCTTGAATGTGTGAATATTTGAATGATAGAATGTTTGAATGCTAGAATCTTTGAATTATTGAATCATTGAATCTTTGAATGCTTAAATCTTTGAATTTCTGAATGTGTTTTCATCACTGCCTCATTTATTCATTTTATCATTGCCACATTTACTCATTTTATCATTTAATCATTGTCCCCTTGCCCCCGGGTTTCCACCAAAGTTCCTTCTCTCACATTGATCAAAGGCTCAACAACGATTTCTGTACCTTCCGAAATTCCATTAAAGATAAGGGTAGTCTGGTTTACCTTTTGGATATTGATTTGATGTTTCCTCAATGTGCTGTCAACAACAATAAAAACTTCGTCCTGGTTAAAGACTGCCTGCCTGGGGATTTCCATTGCGCTGGTAATAGCCCTTGTGTTAAACCGTGCAATAAGGTACATGCCGGCATATACCGGGTTTCCGCCCGAATTGTTGACCTGTACAAAAACACTGGCCGCTTGTGTGCTTGGATCAATAAATTTACTGATCCTGGCAACCTTACCCTGCCAGGTATGTGTGCGGGTTTCGTTTAAAACATCCACTTTATCCCCAATCGAAATCCAGGGCAATTCCTGCAAATCAATGGGTACTTCAAGTTCGAGTACATCGGTATCGATGATTTTGGCAATCCGTGTTCCGATATTTGCAATGCCACCAACCTGAAGGTAAACATCCATTATTGCCCCACCAAAAGGTGCATAAATGGAATGCTTTCTCAGCCTTTCTTCAGCAACTTCGATGGTGTAATATTGGTTAAGGATATCGCGGCTGGCCAGGAAAATCTTTAGTGATTTATCCTCAATGTCCGGCAGATCGGGCAGGGGTTTTTCTATTTGGATGGATTCGAAAAAACCAAGTACATTTTCGTATTGATCAGGATAATCAAATTTAATATCAGGGAGGGCGTTGGCCATGCTGTTCAGTAAACGGCTTTTACTGGCTTTTAAACTCAGCACCTGTTCTTCGTCATAAATTTTGCAAATCAGGTCACCCTTTTTAAATCCTTGTCCTTTTTTTAAAGCAATATTGCCGGGCAGGATTTTACCGGAAGCTTCCGAAATAACTTCAACTGTCTGGCTGGCCACAAGTCGTCCGGGGACTTCAATGGATGAATTGATTTTATCATAGCTGACCAATTCTGTGGCTACTTGTCTTATTATTTTGCTTTCGGGCGCGAATGTATTTTCAGGCTTCATCATGAAAAATTGCCAGGCCGCCAACAGTGCAAACGCCAGGATAAGAATGATAAAAACCCAGGTTAATAATTTCCGGTATTTCATTTTATTGAATGGTTTTTGAATAAAATATCTAAGTTTGATTTTGACATTAAAAGCTTGCGAAAATAAGCATTATCATTATATTGACTTACAGGCTAGTGATCTGATTTTGCAAATAGACAAAATAATTAATTACAAATTACCAATTGATGTATGTGGTTTTGTCGATAATAATGGCCGAATTAAATACTGTTGATTTGTGAGTTTTGTTTTAGTCGAGATTGTAAACACCTAATTATTTGCTACTTATTAATTAAATCAAATCAAATGATTTCGGCTATAGGCCCCCACTAACCTGCCTATCCGGCAAGGCTGGTTCCCTCTATCAAGGGGAAGAATGCTACCGCACTGGCTACTGCAGTCGCTTGTGCGGCTGGTCTCCCTTCCCCTCTCCGCCTGCCAAAACGAAGTGGCGGACAGGAAGGGGAAGGGGCGGGGATGGGGTCATAAAGATTTGGTAAATAATACATCCACCTAAATAGTGCCTGTCCATAAAGTCGATGCTTTTCAATAGCCCCCGTAGGGGGATTAATGAATTTAACAGAGCCTCCCCCTCCTTTTCATACCTTTAATTCAACCCCTGCCCTTCCCATGGGGATGCCAATGGCAAAAGGACAGGGCTATTGATAATTCAATAACCTTACTAAAAAGACAAACACTAAATAGTTACAATATTTTCTTTGATCGCTATTAAGCTGGAGCTTACTTATCCTTTTCAGGGAATTTGTAGAAGATCTTGCTCACTATTTTCCAGCCATCTTCAAACTTTAGTAAGGATAAATAGTCGATGTACTTTTTTTCTTTGCCAACAAAAAACTCAAGCTTTACTACAGCTGCGGTTCCTGTTATATCAACATCAAGGAATTCTACCGTAACTACATCGTCACCTTTTTTAGGATATTTTCCTTCGAGTTTTCCAAGCCTGGCATCTTCGGCCCAATTGTAAATGGGGTAACTCCACATGCTGTTTCCCTTGCCAATGCCCAGTAGGTTGAAACCTTCGTGAAAGCCCACGGCAATAGCCTTTTGGTCGGCGTTGTTTTGCAGCCCGTCAACATAAGCACTTTGGATTACTTTTTTAATGGCATCTTCATCGCCTCCACCTTTTTCTGATACTTGTGCCATCATGTTAAATGAGGCAAAAACAAGTGCTAAAACAATTACTGTTACTTTTTTCATAATGCTATTTTATTAATGATTAAGTTTAAATTGTGACGATTTAGTGTTGTAGTTTTTTTTTACTTGTTCAATATGCTATAAAATTCTTTCAATTCTTGCTTTCGGTCGTTAGCAAGTCCGTGCCATCTTATGCCTTGTATAGCTCCTTCAAGCGCATAAAGCATATTAATACAGGCACCACTGTTATCTATTGTTGAAATTTTGATTATTGCATTCTCACTTCCAATTTGTTTTAATTCTTGCTCATTTCTTATTCCAATCATTTCTAATTTGTTGGCGAGCGTTTTTCCAATATTCGGTAAGTCAGTCAATTGTTTCATTTCCTAATTTTGAAATTGCAATACAAAAAAAGCAAACTGTATCCCGTCATAAAGTCCGTGAGAAATGATTAACGGTAATAACCTGCGATATTTATAAAAGTAAAAACTCATAATTACACTTTTAAGCCCAATGGAAATTATTCCGGCAGTCCCTTGATATAAATGTGCTAACCCGATTAAGGTAGAAGCTAAAAAGATTACGGCAATATGCCAATTCTTGTTGTCATTTACATTCCATAAGCATTTCAATAAAAACACTCTTGACAATTCTTCAAAAAGTGCAATACCAATCCATAAAACCGGTCCAAACCAAATAATCATTAGCAAGGGACTATTTGCCAAATCTATCATTGTATCAATCAATTCAGTATTTGGCGGGTTATGATTTGGAATCCATTGATAAAGAGTTGCCCTTTCTAAAAAGAACATTGCAAAATATATAACAGTTAAACCTAAACCAATTAAGGCATCCCAATACCAGGTTCCTTTACCAGAATTAAAGGTTTCTTTAAATGTGTCCTTTATCAAATATTTGTTAAGTGCTAAAATCAGGATACTTATACCACCGCCAACAATCAATGGATAAACTGTCATATCAGTTGTCGAGAAATTTTCAGTTTGTGTCAGTCTATACCAAATCATTATAATATTGACTGGTAAAATAGCAATGCTAATTGCTAAAATATTTCGAAACGTTTTATTCATAATTCTGGATTTTTTAATGCCCTACAACTAGGTCATTACAAGCCCCTATTCATATTTAATTGCGTCCACCGGGTTAGCCATTGCAACTTTAAGCGAGTGGAAACTGATGGTGATAATGCTGATGGCCAATGCCAGCAAGCCAGCCAGTAAAATCGAGCCGAGGGAAATTGAAATGTGGTAAACAAAATTGGACGATAACCAATTGTCGAGCTGCCACCATGCTACCGGGATAGCAATTACAAACGCGATAATTATCAAGAGTACAAATTCCCTGTATAACAGCCCAAGAATATTATAAAGCCTGGCACCCATTACTTTTCTTATGCCGATTTCTTTGGTTTTTTGTTCGGCAACAAACGACGATAATCCCAGCAAGCCCAGCAATGCGATGAAAATCGTCAGTAATGTGGCAATGGTAAATATGGCCCCGATCTTTGCTTCCGACTGGTACATTTCGTCCCAGGTTTCGGTGAGCATCGCGTAATCGAAAGGCCGGCTTGCGCCAAATGCATTCCACTTATCTTCGATGTATTGCCTGGTTTCACCAAAGTTCTCAGGGCTTATCCGCAGCGAAAGGTACCTTTTGTCGTACTCAGAAAGAAACATCATGAATGGCACCACTTTGTTGTGCAGTGAATTGAAATGAAAATCTTTTACCACACCAATTACCTTCAGTATCCTGCCCCCGGAGCCATCTAAATCAAAGCCCCAATGGATTTTTTTCCCGATTGGGTTATCCTCCCAGCCATAGGCTTTTACTGTGGTTTCGTTCACAATCACTGCCTCTTCAGCATCAGTTCCCATCTCTTTGTCAAAATTTCTGCCTGTAATCAGCTCCATGCCATAAGTGTCAATAAAGTCGTGGTCAACCAGCGCGAGGATCATCGAGTCGTCCACCATCGCAGTATCTTTCTCAACTTTCACAACTTGTATCCAACTGTTGTCTCCCGGTATTCCTGTGGAATTTGCTGCTGCTAAAATGTTGGTATGGTTGAGCAATTCCTCCTTAAATGGTTCAACTTTACTTCTGAAAGCAGAATCCTGAAGTTGTAGGATTACGATGTTGTCTTTGATAAACCCGAGGTCTTTATCGCGCAAAAAGCGAAGCTGGCCCGAAACCACCACTGTTCCAATAATCATGGCAATGGCAATGGCAAACTGAATAACAACAAGTACACGCCTCAGTGTTCCGCCTGATTTACCCTTGCCTGTGCTGCTTCCTTTTATAACAGAAACCGGCCTGAACGAAGACAGGAAAAACGCAGGATAGCTACCGGATGCCAATCCTATAATGATAGTAACCAGCAAAATGACAAGGAATAATCCCGGCTGTAACAGCGGGTTAAAAATGATTTGTTTACCTGAAAAAGTATTAAAATCGGGGAGCAGCATATAAACCAACAGCAGGGCGATAACAAGCCCGATAAAGGCCATTA
>CAZBDF010000159.1:0-9349 GCA_964490385.1 uncultured Lentimicrobiaceae bacterium
ACGTGGCAAAGAAGTGATGGATGAAGTCCGTTGGGCCACGCTTGCCCAGGAACATAAGATGGTGCAAGCACTCAAGCCTCAGGCTGATTTGCTGATTACAAAAGATTATGAAGTTGTGGAGGCCCAATAACCTGATTTTAATTTAAGTTTGAATTGATAAATAATTGAATTTCAATATGATAAGCCTATTGGCTGATATCAATCCCAGGTTAATGTATATTCTGGGAAACCTTATGGTAGATCAAATTTTTAATTTATAGGTTTACAAAGAATACCCACTATATTTCTGTGTCAGCTCAATCCTATGCTCTAATCCATTATAACCACCATTAATTCTTTTAGTCAACTTTTTAATGGTATCTTCTGAAAACCCTTCATCGCAAATACTCCAAAGGTTATTTTTATCGAAGAAGTACATGGCACTGTTAAAAGAGTATTCTTCAGCTACTAAGTCAGGATTCGATAGGATTTCAGGTTTATCAATGGCTTGGGAGAATGCCTGGTAATTGTTTTTGCCGGTGAGCTGAAGTGCACCTCGTCCGCGGTAGCGCCATCCGTCACCTGAATCATAATCACCATTTCCCATTCTGTTGGCATAAACAACGTTGGCAATTCTTTCTTTTTGACGGGCGTATTCTTCTGCCATGGCATCACTGGTAAAATATTTTCCAAAAGTTCCTCGCAATCCTTTGGCGGAATAATTTAGGTTTTCGGAAAATCGGCTGAAATTTCCGGTTTCATGTCCGGTTTGTGCAAAAAAATGAACTGCACGCATGTGATTATTAATTCCAAGATAAGCCGCACCGGCTTTAAATGTTCCGGGTCCAAAGGCTCCATCAGGATTTGTACCTGCTAATTGCTGCAAAGTTTTAAGGCTCATAGTTTGTTTTATTTGAAGGTTATCTTAAATAAACAAGAATTATGAGATTCGGTTCAATCTATGGTATTTTGGTCTCTGTGAGTAGGATGTTTTATGAATTTGAATTTTGAAATACACCAAACTCAAAACGTCAAATCTAAACCACCAAGTTCGCTGTGGGCGCAGTTAAGAGTTCATCCTAAACCCATGGTCTAGCCTCAAACGCAAAACGCAAAACGCCAAATGCCGACCTTCGGTCGTGCATGCTCGAAGCTTCGCTTCGGCACGCCAAACGCGCAACACTACCACACATGAACTACTTTTTTGGTTTCAAAAAATTCCTCATCAAAATATTGAGAAAGTTCATAGACTCTGTTGCGCGTTTTTACCGGAGCCAATTCTTCTGCCAAATCACCACCTTTGAGGTAAAGTATCCCATTATGTAAATTATTAAAACCAGTTCTTTTGATTTTTCCTTTGCACCAGATCATAAATTCCGGTAGTCGGGCAACGGCCCTGCTCACGATAAAATCGAATTGCTGGTTGATATTTTCTACACGGGCCTGCTTTCCTTCAACATTTTTAAGGTCAAGGGCCTTTGAAACCTCATTCACCACTTTAATCTTTTTAGCAATAGAATCGGCGAGTAGAAATTGGGTTTCCGGAAAAAGGATGGCGAGAGGGATTCCGGGAAATCCACCACCCGTGCCAGCATCGAGGATGGTGGTGCCGGGTTTAAAAGAAATTACTTTCGCAATCCCCAGTGAATGTAGCACGTGCCGTTCGTATAAATTATCCAGGTCCTTGCGCGAAATCACATTGATTTTGGCGTTCCATTCCTGGTAAAGTTTATCCAACTGCATGAATTGCTGACGCTGAATTTCCGTCAGGTCCGGGAAATATTTTTTGATGATTTCCATGCAGGCAAAGATACGAAGATTGTCAGGATGAAATAATAGATTATTTTTGGGGAAATAAGTTAATGGTTATTCGTAGGCTATGTTTAGCCTTTTACGGTTAACTCTCAAAAAGCAAAATTGAAAAATTAAACCGCAAAGTTCGCAAAGGACGCAGTTAAGAATTCATTCCAAATCTATCCAAACGCCAAAATCAATTCAATCATGCAAGCATTCCTAAAGCAAGTAGCAGCTCATATCAAATCGAATTACAAAGATTTTTCAGATGTGTGCGTGGTGATGCCAAATCGCCGTGCCGGTTTGTATCTTAAAAAGTATCTTGCCGAAGGGATCGAAAAACCGGTATTTGCCCCTGATATTTTTTCCATTGAAGATTTTTTTATAAAGGTTTCGGGGCTGCAGTTAATCGATCCTGTGGGTTTGCTTTTTACGTTTTATGAAGTTCATCAAGAGGTGGAAGGCAGCAAAGCCCAATCATTCGATGACTTCATCAGATGGGCACGGACACTGCTTTCCGATTTCAACGAGATTGATGTTCACCTGGTGGATGCGAAGCAGCTTTTTACTTATCTAAACGAAGTGAAAGCCATCGAAAAGTGGAATCCTGATGGGCAGAAATTGACAGAGGTAGAGAAAGAGTATTTGGCTTTTTACAGGTCACTTTACAGTTATTATCATTTGCTTCGCGAAAAGCTTGAAAAAACAAATACAGCCTATCAGGGCATGGTTTGGCGTAAACTTGCTGAACATCCTGAATTGCTAAACAACCTGGGGTGGAAGCATGTTTTATTTGCAGGTTTCAATGCTTTAACGACTTCGGAGGAAGCGATCATTAATAACCTGGAACAGGTAGGGAAAGCTGAAGTTCTTTGGGATGCCGACGAATATTATGTAGAGGATAAAAGCCAGGAGGCCGGCCACTTTTTAAGGAAACACATTCAAAAAAGTAAAAAGGATAAGTTTAAATGGATCGGTGAAGAATATAAGGATTCTGCTAAAGAAATTAATGTCACAGGCGTGCCGAAGAATGTAGCACAGGCCATGTTTGCTGCTTCCATCATCAAAAAATGGAGTGATGAAAAAGGCGAACTTTCACAACGCCCTCATGGGGATTCAAAACCTAATTTGGAAAATACTGCCCTGGTGCTGGCTGACGAGGGTTTGCTGGTGCCGGTATTAAATGCACTACCCGATGACATGGGGGATTTTAATGTTACCATGGGATTTCCCATCAAGCAAACCAACTTACACCAATTGTTGGTGCAGGTGATCAGGTTGTATGAAAATGCTGAAAGGTTTGGAAAACTGGAGGAGGATCATGTACGCGGTTTCTATTATTTCGACCTGATCAAACTTTTTCAACAGCCCTACTTTTCTTATTTATGTGATACCTCAGATTGGGTTCATGATATCAAAATTTCGAACCGGGTGTTTTATAGTCCGGCGCACATCGCGCAGATGTTAGACAGATATGATTTTCCTGCTGCTGGAGTTTTTAAAAAAATCTTCAGGGAAATAAGTCTTGATCCTAAGGCTTTGATCGATCTGCTGGTGGACTTGCTTGCTTATTTTCGAGATCAGATGATCGAACTTAAAAAAACTGATCCATCTGCTGCCGACACCGAATTGGAATATCTATATCATTTTTCGAAAATTTTCATGCGATTGAAGGGCTTGTTTGAAACACACAATTTTGTTACAAGCATCAAATCCCTCAGGGAGATTTTTAATGCTATCGCAATGATGTCGAGGGTGCCTTTTTATGGTGAACCTCTTAAAGGCATGCAACTGATGGGTGTGTTGGAAACCCGAAACCTCGATTTCGATAAAGTGATTATGCTATCGGTTAACGAGGGTACATTGCCCGCTTCCGGAATTGGAAATTCATTTATTCCCTTCGATATTCAAAAACAATTTGGCTTGCCTACTTTCCAGGAAAAAAATGCTGTGTTCGCCTACCATTTTTATCGCCTATTGCAACGTACTACTGATGTCCATCTGATTTATAATACTGAAGCTACCGATTTAGGTGGCGGTGAAAAGAGCCGGTTTATCCAGCAACTGTTGCAGGAAATGCCCGGATATAATCCCAAGATTAAATTTGAAGAATCTATCGAGAGCCTTCCGGCGCCACAAGCAAAAGCAACAATACCTATAGTGGTTGAAAAAACCGACAATGTTTTTCAGAAGCTACTCGCCAAGGCCAAAAATGGTTTGTCGCCTACCTCACTTAATCGCTACAGGCGCTGTGGGCTTCAGTTTTATTTGCAGGATATTGTACACCTCGAAGAAAATGAAGAGGTTGAAGAAACAATGGAAGCGCGTACTATTGGCTTGATTGTCCACGAAACCCTCGAAAAACTTTTTGAACCATTCAAAGGCCAACAACTCGATAACAGCAAGCTCGTCATGATAGTAAAAAATCTGGATACCGAACTTAGCGCAAGTTTCGAAAGGCAATATGCGATGGGTGAGATCAGGTTTGGGAAGAACAAGTTGATTTATGAAGTGATCAGGAATTTCGTGAAATCATATCTGAGCTTTGAAAAAGAATTTTTATCCGGCCTTGAAGCGAAAGAGAGCATTTTAACGATCCTGAAGCTTGAAGAAGAACTTGCCACAAACATTACATTGCAAGGGAGTGACATTGAAGTGAGGCTTAGGGGCAATGTTGACCGTATGGATGAAATAGATGGAACGGTCAGGATTATAGATTATAAAACCGGAATGGTTACACCTGCAGAACTTACGCTGCCAGACTGGAAGGATTTTAAAGTCGGAAAAAAACTGGACAAGGCTTTCCAGGTATTGATGTATGCCTGGTTGGTGTGGCAATCATCAGGCGAAGAAAATCCGCAATACGAATCTGGTGTGATAAGTATGCGAAAACTAAGCGAAGGATTTATTAAATTTGGTGTACGTACAGGATGGAACCAGCGCGACACCGAAGTAAACCATGCGGTGCTTCAGCAATTTGAGCTCTACCTCAGGCAAACCATTGATGGGCTTTTCGATCAGGGAATCCCATTTGAACAAACAGAGGATATTGAAGTATGCGAAAGATGCAATTTTAATAATCTCTGTTCGAGGGTGTAGTGGGAGGAAGGTATAAGGGGATATAACGTGAATAGGGTGTATAGGGGATTGCATGACAAATGAAAGTTCGAAGTTTATCGATAATCTTTTTTGCAGCAAACTGTTGATCAATTTGGTAAAGGATTTAATTATAAGTATCAAACTTCGAATGACAAGCAGAGATGCCGTAAAAGCTGATTGATGGTAATTTCTTTTATTTCCTTTAACAAAAAAATCCCGAAAGCGCATTTGCTCCCGGGATTCATTTATTTTAATCGATATGATTTACTTAATAATTGTCAACTCATCAATCAGGTTTTGGGCGCCTGCAAATTTATCAATCACCCAAAGTACATAGCGGATATCCACATTTATTGTACGTTGTAATTCTTCTTCGAAAGCGATGTCGCCACTCATTGCCTCCCAGTTGCCATCGAAAGCGATGCCAATCAGTTCACCATTACCATTCATCACAGGGCTGCCTGAATTACCACCTGTAATATCGTTGGTGCTCAGAAAACAGGTGATCATTTTACCGTTTTCGCCATACTGGCCAAAATCCTTATTTAAATACAATTCCTTGAGTTTTTCAGGAACTACAAACTCAGGATTTGTGGGGTCCTCTTTTTCCAATACACCAGAAAGACTCGTGGTATAATCGTAGTGTATTGCATCGGCAGGATAATAATCTTTAATTGAGCCATAGCTGAAACGCAGGGTAGAGTTTGCATTTGGATAGAAATTCTTTTGAGGTTTCATTTCCCTGAGTCCGGCTATAAAAAGACGCATATTGTCATCAACCATTGCCTGTCCTTTTCCGTATGCACCCCGGTAAGCCATCGATCCTTTCATGAACGATTGCATGGCTGCAAATGCCGGATCCTTTTCAAGTTTTTTCTTGCTCGGTTTGTCCAGGAATTTCATGAGCCTCTCCTTATCAGAAAACATCGATGATTCGTACATGTTATCCACATACTTGTCGATGTCACCCTTGTATTTACCGTCAATCGTAGCAAACACATCAGGAAGCTGGTCATTCGAAAGATCCTTCTTAAACATTTTGAGCAAAGCTTTCGTAAGGTCCTTGTCCATATCATAGTTAAAAGTTTCGAAAAATGCATCTGCCTGCGCTTTAAGGGATGCAGTTGTTTCATCAATTGCAGCCTCATTTTCCTTTTTGTCGTCCAGCATATCATTCAATTGCATGCCGCCCCTTGCCGAACTAAACAAGTCAACGTTACTTGATCCAATCATCATATAGTAGAGTGGGGTAACGTTATCATCCATCATACCATAGCCGCTTTTGATGTTTTCCAGCACATTGCCATATTCTTCCTTCCGATTGTCATCGGCATTCAACCAATTGCTAAAGTCTTTTTCGATGGCTTCTTTTTTACCTTTAACATCAAGGTTTTTCAAGCCTTTGGTTTGCCCGATAAAATACTTCCATCCGTTGGCCAGTCCGGCATAATCAGAAGCATATTCAAGGCGCAGCGCAGGATCTGAATCCATGTAGGATTTCATTACTTCTAATACTTGTCCAAACACGTCGATGAGGGCAGGATTTTTCTTCTCAATGGCAAACTCAATACCGAAGGAAGTCAGGTATCTTTCGGTACCTCCGGGAAATCCCCAAATCATTGCATAGTCATCTTTTTGATATCCTTTAATGGAAATTGGTAAGTGGTGTTTCGGTTTCAGTGGGATATTTTCTTCAGCATATTCAGCCGGTGTTCCATCAGGAGCGGTGTAAATCCTGAATACACTAAAGTCACCGGTATGGCGCGGCCACATCCAATTGTCGGTATCGCCACCATATTTTCCGATTGACTCAGGTGGAGCACCAACCAACCTGATATCTTTATAAGTTTGGTAAACAAACATGTAATATTCGTTGCCTCCATAGAAACTTTTTACAACAACATCATATTTACCCTCTTCTGAAGCTTCTTCTTTTATCGGTTTCGTGATCTCACGAATTTTTGTGCGTCTTTCATCTGCAGTCATTTCGTCAGTAAGCTCCGGCATAATTTCATCGGTCAGGTCATCCATGCGGATGAGGATGGAAGCTGTGAGGCCCGGGTTGTTGAGTTCCTCTTTGTAGCTCATGGCCCAAAATCCGTCGGTCAGGTAGTCGTGTTCGATGGTACTGTGATTTTGTATAACATCGTAACCGCAGTGGTGATTGGTAAATACAAGTCCCTGGTCAGATACGATTTCACCGGTGCAGAAATAGCCATTGGGTGCACTTCCGCCGGCTAGGCCAACAACAGCATCTTTCAAACTCGAATTGTTGATGCTGTACATTTCCTCAGCACTAAGGTTCAGTCCCATTTCCTGGATATCAACCCAGTTGAGGCGCTCAACAAACATTGGTAACCACATGCCCTCGTCGGGACGAGGTGTGGAGGCATACGAACTAATGCCGATAAAAAGGGCCGCCATTAAAGTAAAGAATAATTTTTTCATAGTAATTTTAAGTTTATAATTGAAAAGATTAATAAATCCTGATTAATCCGCACATTTCCTCTAAAACCATACCAACTTACTAAAGTAGTTTGCTCTCAATATTTTACCAATTAATTGTTTGCAGTACGTACCTTTGCCTGTGCGGTTATCAACAAACCTTGTTCGAAACCGAACATGATCTAAATTTTGGCTAACAAAAATATCTTAAAAACTAACAAATATCTTATTGGTTGGCATTTGTAAGAAAACAGAGAGGGGATAGTGTAGAGATTGAGTTTTGGAAAGGTGGAAAAATGGAACGATGGAACGATGGAATGATGGAATGATGGAATGATGGGAAAAACCTTACCTTATTCCCACTATGTACCCTATAAACCATATATCCCTTCTAAACCCCCACTTACCATAAAATGTAAATTAATCTTTTTTTGGTGCAACCTTTTTTCATAATAGTTGTTTAGAGTTTAAAACAAATTAACATGAAACCATACATTGCAAATTTAGTATTCGCCGTTTTATTGATTGTCATGAGTTTATGGGGATATTTAACTTCTGATAATCCTTCATTTACTGCATTAATCCCAACTTTTGCCGGGGCTATTTTACTGGCTCTTACTCCCTCCCTTAAAAAGGAGAATAAAACCATTGCTCATATTGTAGTTATACTCACCGTGCTGCTGATCATAGCATTAATAAAGCCACTTACAGCAGCTTTTGGACGCTCCGATAACATGGCTATTATTCGTGTTCTTGTGATGATGGGATGGGGAGTTGTGGCGATGGGAGTTTATGTTAAGAGTTTTGTTGCGGCACGCAGAAAGTAATGTTGTTGGATATTCTTCAAAGGCTTACTCGTAGTTAATCCTGGCTTAATTTAAAACAAAACAAGTAGTCAGGAATTAATAGAGTTGCCTGGTTCAATATTCCGGGGTAGTCCTTACGGACGATCTTCCCTCTTTGAGGCGGGACGCGCTAAGCTGATGGGATTTAATACAGGTTTATTTGAAATTCTTGTGCAAATAAAAAAGCCACTCCATAATGAAGTGGCTTAATTTATTGATTTAACATCCGTTAAAAAGGCAAATCAACTTCCTCTAAAAAAGACATATTATACTTTCGTACAAAAAACTTAGACTTTTAATCACATTCCGGGAACACAAATTCTGCTGCGTTTTCCATCTTGATAAAGTAAGCTTTTCCGGGTTCAAGGACTTCTAAGGTATTGATCCCCATAGCCGGCCAGTATATCTTCCACCCTGCTACTTCTTTGGCCATTATTAAGTCAAAGTCTTCTACGTTTACAGGGCATTCTGATAAGACTGGAATTAGGTTCCACCCCTCGGTGAGTTGCAAAGTCTTATTGTTCTCTCTTACGCCTGAAATATTAAGCTCAACTGTGTTCGCGACTTTGATTAGATAGCCATCATGCAAGTTCCAATTTCCTATTGTATTTACGGATTGATCAGGCCAATAGGCTCCTGTATCACTTTGTAAGATTATTAGATCATCTATAATATCTCCAAATACCGTTTCAATATCAATATTTTCAGGATTGAGGTAAGTTGAGACACCAGACCAACCTGCTTCTATCTCGATCTTTTGTTCATGCAACTCAAAAGGTTTGCATTCGACAGGCACAGAATATCCACTTTCATTGCCAGCAATATCTACTGCTGTTACCGCAATAAAATAAGTTGTGTCAGGGAACAGACCGACAATTAAATGTTCATTGGTGACACCAACACTTATTGGACTTGGCTCACCCCAAACAGTTGAAATACCATTGTAAGGTAGAATGGTATCGGTATCAAAGTAAATTTTATAGCCCGCAAGATCAGGCATACTTACACCATCCCATTCTAACTGAATGCTTTTATGATGTGCAACTGCCTCTATGTTGGTAGGAATACTTGGCTGCACGGTGTCAAATAAAACCAATTGTGTTTCGCACACAGCGAATCCTATTGCTGACTTTGCTGTTAGTGTAATTGGTGTAGGTATTGAATCTGCTTTGACTTCAAATTGAATT
>CAZBDF010000160.1:0-1576 GCA_964490385.1 uncultured Lentimicrobiaceae bacterium
GATTTGCGCTGATTAGACGGATTAGGATTTATCCGTTTCACCAGCGTAAACCCGCGTCATTATTTCTTTTATATATGAGCTGCCAAACCTGGAAACACAAACCGCAAAGGTTACAGAGGACGCTGAAGGAGGATTTTTTTATCCGAACATATCTATCAAAATCCGTAGGTCTTTTTTCTCAAAACGCAAAACGCCAAATGCCGAAAAACCAGAAATCTTTGATTTCATTGTTTTCGAGCATCCTCGAAAAGTTACGAAAATTAAAATTTTCTACTTTTCGGGACGCAAAACGCCCAACGCAAAACGCACTCCCCGCCTTACTCTTCAATCACTACCGAAACCGGATAATGGTCACTAAACCCTGCCGGGTTATGGCTGCTTTTTTTGGAAGGCCGGCCAAAGGAAATGGGTGAGGGATAACGGCCGGTATTTACCATTTCAGGATACATTTCAATTTTAACAACATATTCCGGGGTAGTGCCCCTTGCCACTTTTATCTTACCGGCCGACTTTATCAATTCTTTTGAAACCAGGAACTGGTCGAGCACCAAAGGGAAGTTATCCCAGTAGTAAGTTCCCCGGCCATGCCCGTAAAAGGGCCACATCAAATTGTAAAGCCTGGGTGACCGGGCATATACCACTTTTTTGTGGCTGTTTGACCCAAGTGCATATTCTGTTAGAGAGCGGTTGAAGGGCTCATCGTTAAAATCGCCCATTACCAACACGGCAGTATCTTTCCCTTTTTCTTCAATAATCCTTTCCATCCAGTAACTCAGTGTTTCACCCGCTATAATCCGGTATGGCTCTGACCGAAGGATACCTGCCGAACGTGCCGGCCAGTGGTTACCAACCAGCAAAAGGTCGTTGCCTTTTGGCGTGAGGAAATTTACCTGGAAAAGATCGCGTGTAGCAGTACGCTTTAAAATGGTATGTGAAAAAGACCCCTGGGATGTAAACTTATCCCTGTCGTAAATAAACGCGACATCAATGCCCCGCTGGTCGCTCATATCATGGTGGACAATATCGTAATTTTTGCCCAGGGGCCTTAAGGCTAACTTTAGCTTTTCGAGCACTATACGATTTTCAACCTCACATAAACCCAAAATATCAGGCCCGGTGTTGTTATTCATTTTTTTGATGATGGATACCAGGTTGTTAATTTTTTGCTGAAGTACTTCCTGGTTCCAGCCTTTTAATTCGCTGTTGAGTTTGCTTTGCAGCCATGCCGGCCGTTGGTTCGAGTCGCTTACATCAAACAGGTTTTCGACGTTCCACCAAGCAATATGATATTGATTTTTCATGATGATTTAATGATTGATTTATGGTGTAAAGATATAGTTTTTAACAACCGTGGCTCAGGCAACTGAAATGCAGCAAATTTGAATTTGGGTGTACAATATATTGCACAATAAAATTTATACACACATTACGGGAGCTTTCAGAACTGGCGGCAACATTAAATTGGATGTTCAGCTGCAAGATGAAAGCGTTTGGGTTACACAAGAGCAAATGCAAAACTTGTTTGGAAAGTCGAAAGCTACAATAAGTGAGCATATAAAGAATGTTTTCGCGGAAG
>CAZBDF010000160.1:1676-9309 GCA_964490385.1 uncultured Lentimicrobiaceae bacterium
AAAAGCTATGCTACTAATTTTTACAACCTTGATGTAGTAATTTCAGTAGGCTACCGGGTAAAATCACCACAAGGCACACAGTTTCGTATTTGGGCAACCAAACGAATTCACGAGTACAATGGAAAAGGCAAAAACAGAGTTTGAGAAATACCGGAAGTCAGCAGATGAAAAATATATCTCCGACTTCGACCGTGAAATGAAACAATTGGAGAAAAAGATTAAAAGGAAATGAAAACCTGATGTTTAAACAAAACATCAATGCTGTCCGGGGAATTGTATTATTCTGTAAATAGATTCTTCGCTTCACTCCGTTTCGCTCAGAATGACAGGTGATTGTGTTTCATGGGGCGGGCATTGCTGGCAGCTTCGCCGCCAGCAATGCCCGCCCTCCACCAATTCATGTAAAGCATTGTCATTCTGAGCGTAGCGAAGAATCTATTCAATTTGACCGGACACCAATAAAAAATATAGTGGAAATAAAAACCCCCAAATGGATAAGAGTTAAAAAATAAACTGGCAAATGCTCCCTATTGGAATTTAACCACCACACTTACATCTTTTGTAATCTCCAGCGCTGTTGTCATGTTATCGAGGTCATAGTAAATTTCACCATTTTTCCCCGAATAATGCCCATGCCCTACTGCGATTAACTCATAGGCTTCTTCCCGGTTTTCAAGATCAATATCTACAGCATAAACCAGTGAGGGTTGCGACGAGGTTTTGTAATCTTCATCATCCGGAAATTTATTATTGGTCCAGTACTCGTTCCAGTCCCAAGATTGGTTGATCTCGAATATAAGCCTGAATTGTTGGGGCAGGGCATCATCAGTTTTGGTTTTCAATAGAAAGTCACCGGCTGGAGTCGCTCCTGTGTACGCATCGGGAACGGGGTTTTCCCGGATGGGCATGTAATTCCCTAAATCGTTTTTAATATCACGCTTATGTGCCCATACCGGCAAGGATGCGGGTCTAACCAAAGTACCCGAAGTCCACTCTCCGTCTGATTTATCGGCATGCTTAAAATAGCCTTTTGCCACCGATTCGTTTACAAATAGAGTTTGAATATAGTTGCCTTTTTCATCTTCAATCCACACGGCCATCATCGGATGGTTGTGTTCCGGGCCGGCATTGAAGCTTACTTCAATTGTTGGCCCGGCACCATTCAGGTTCAAGATGATTTCTTCAAAAACTACCTCGTTTTTCTTTTGTGTAAATCCCGACAGGGTAAACAACAAAAAAGCTATTGATGCTAATGTGGTGTAATATCGCTGAATATTTTTCATGTCTATCGTGTTATTAGAATTACTCAAATCAAGTTCTTAAAATTCAACAATAATACCAATGGTTGGCAATACGGTACCATTTTCGCTGGGCAATTGACGCAAAATGTACTTCTGGTCCTGGTAGGGTAGGTTGGCCGTTGCCGGATCGATATTCAGATTTCCATTTTCATCAAGGTTGGTTACCAGGTTTTGTTCGCTCAGTTTGAAATTATAGAGGTTCTGGATGTCGAGGTAAAGGATGAGTGACCATTTATCGAAGAAATATTCTTTGTCAACCCGAACATCAAGCTGATGGAAACTTCCATATCTATCGGTGTTGAACCTGGCATAATCGAGGTAAGGTGCATTTTGCACATCCCATGCCGGTCTGATGCTTGATTTCACAAGATCGTAAGGTGTGTAGGGAGGGCCGCCAACAAAGCGCCACTTAGCACCGATGTCCCAGTTTCTTTTTAGTTTTTTAAGCACAGTTAAATTAATAATGTGCCTGTTGTCCCAGGCAGAGGCAATGTAATCGTCCTCGATATCTGTAAACTCACTCCTAACAAAAGTGTACGAAAGAATGATATTAAACCCAAACCAGTCTTTTTCGCGGGCCAGAACTTCAAACCCATAAGCCCGGCCTTTCCCTGTCGATACAACTTCTTCGGCGCCGAATACGCCAAAACCACCACCTTTGTTAGCCAGCGAAACGGAATCAGCTACCGAAAAAGGATAATCGCTGTATTTCTTGTAAAAGCCTTCCACCGTAAATTTCGATTGCTCGGTGGGCAGCCATTCAATCCCTGCCACCACATGGTTGGCTGCAATGTATTTAAGGCCGTTATCTTTATTAATCAACTCACCATTATTTTCTTTAAACCCCAAAGTGGTGTAGGCCGGCCTTTGATAATACCTGCCGGTATTAAAATTCAGGAAAAAGTTTTCGGTAAGTGCATAGGAAGCCGAAAAACGCGGCGATACCTGGTCGAGCAAATTCCTCATGCTTTTTGAGTAATCGTTGGCATCCATACGCAATCCAAATGAAAGAATCAGCCTGTCAAGGAAAAAGCCCTTGCTCACCTGGCCGAATAAATTCCAGCTAAATAGGTTCAGCTTCGATTGATAATTGATGGTGCCGGCGGAGTCGGTAAAAATGCGCTGGAAAGTTTCGTTGGTGTATTGCGAATACATCAGCCCGGCGCCGTAATTTACCTTGTAGCCATTGTAGCGGGAGTTGTTTTCGTAGCGCACCTTATTTTCTGCCTCAGTAGAAGTATAATCGAAAGTCATTACCGAATCCTCGTTATTGTCAACGTATTTATATGCCCTGTTGTTGAGATAATTTCGGCTAAACACCCAGGTATCAAACCCCTTTTTCTTGAAGTGTTTGTAAACAGCACCGATGGTATAGCTCCATTGTTCGTTTACCGGAAGTGAGTTCAGGAGGAAAAGCTGGCTTTCATCCGGATTGTCTAAGCCAGTGTTGAGTTTAAAATTATCGAGGGCACCCAATCCAATTATCGAGAGTTCATTTTTCTGGTTGATCTTCAGTTTGTATTTAAATTGGATATCGTTATAGGTTGGTAAGAACGGAAGTCCCAGTGCATTAAATAACAGGCCGAGGTAGGAACGTCTGATGGAAAACAGTAAGCCGGACTTTTTACCCAGTGGCCCATTAATTGACAAACCCAAATCGGATGCGCCCAGGGTAGCCCTGAAATTCATTTTATCTTTGTTGGGCTCAATCATTTTAAACTGGAAAACCGAGCTCAAGGCAGTCCCTTTTGATGCAGGAAAAGCACCGGCATAATAATCCACTTCGCGGATAAAATCCACATTGATAATCCCTGTTGGCCCGCCCGATGCCCCTTGTGTAGAAAAATGATTAATCGTTGGGATTTCAACACCATCCAGGTAAAATGAATTTTCACTTGCACCACCACCCCTTACGATTATATCATTACGAAAAGATACAGAAGACGAAACGCCCGGCAGCGATTGTATTACTTTAGAAATATCCCGGTTTCCGCCAGGATTTTTTTCAATTTCCGAAATATCAAGCTTGCGCAAAGACACGGGGCTTTCTTCCATTTTTATAAACGGGGAAGCTTCAATAACTACCTCGTCCAGCTTAATGCTGGTTTCTACCATCGGAATATCAATAAATACTGATTTGGCATTGGTAACCAGGATGTCTTCCGAAATATAATTTGAAAATCCCACCGAAGTTGCTGCAAGGCGAATATAACCGGGCTCCAGGCCGGTAAACGAAAAGTTTCCATCAAGGTCGGCTGTTGCACCGATGTTTGTTCCCCAAACAACAATATTGGTAAAAGGCAGGGGTTCGTTGGTATTGGCATTCACTACCTGGCCTTCAATTCTTCCGTTTTGGGCATGAAGCCCAAAACCAAGCAACATCAAAAAACCAAGCAGTATTATCTTTTTTACATTTTTCATAGTTTTACAAGTTATACTATTTTTTACATTGGTGTCCGGTAAAAACTGTTCATCCCCTACGGGGAATATTTCAAAAAACCTAACATCTTTTTCTACAGTACTTTATCCGCTACGCGGAACTCGTCTCGCTGCGAAGCGGGTTCGCCGTAGGCGATTTAGTATTGTAGAGAAAAAAGTAACCCCAAGCCTTTTATACCTCGTAGAGCCCGCCTTGCCGCGAGGCAGGGTTGTACAGGTAATGGCATTTAAACATTTCTTTTTTTTACCCGACAGCAGTGTATTTTTTATATTAACTTTAGTTTAATAAAAGTTATAAATAATTAAACAAAACTACTACAAAAAAGTTTAGCGGTTAGGATTAAAAATTGTAAATATTTGTTAAAGCCATGCGGACTTCTGTGAATTGAAATTTGAAGCCGCTTTCTGTCAGTCGTTTAGGGATTACTTTTTGTCCGGATAAAATCATCTCTTCCCCCATTCGCCCCATCATTATTTTGATGATAAAAGCGGGAACATGCAACCAGGACGGTTTTTTTAGCACACGGCCCAATTCTTTTGCAAACAAATTCATTCTTACAGGTTCAGGGGCGGTTAGGTTAAAAGTACCCCTGGCTTCCCGATGTTCGAACAAATGTATTATCGCCCGTACCTCATCTTCGAGGTGAATCCACGAAAACCATTGTTTTCCTGAGCCGATGTGGCCACCAAAGCCTAATTTGAACGGACGGGCCATGGGTCCAAGCGCACCGCCTCCAGGGCCGATTACAATACCTGTCCTGAGTAAAACCAACCTCACGCTTTTATCCAGGTGCTTTGTGGCGGCTTCCCATTTTTGGCTTACTTCAGCCAGGAAGCCCTCGCCTTGTGGAGCGTTTTCGTCGAAGGTTTTATTCAGGTCGGAACCATAATAGCCAATGGCTGAAGCTTGCAATAACACTTCGGGTTTGATATCCATTTTGTTGATGGCATCAATAATTGCGGTGGTAGTGGAGACCCTGCTGGAAATGATTTTTTGTTTTTGATTTTTACTCCAGCGCTTCGAGGCAATGCTTTCGCCGGCCAGGTTGATAATGGCTTTTGCACCTGTAAATATTTTTACAAGTCCCGAAGCGTCTCCATCATCCCAGGTGCAAAACTCGGCATCATAACCAAGAATTTTCTTAGTACGGTCAATATCCCTTGTAACAACGGTAATTTCGTGTGCCTCACTTAGCAGGGCCGTAAATAGCATTTTACCAATAAAGCCGCTTGCCCCAAAAATTACGATTTTCATAGCATCAAGTATTTTTCAACAAATTTATAAAAAAGTTGTCTTTAATCAAAACTACTGTCATGTCAAGACAAAATTTTCGTGTAGTTAATAGACGTTTCAATGTGCTACGCACGATTGAAAGTCAGGGCTTTGACATTGAAACGTGCGGAGCACTTTCAATCGTCATAACATGTTTGACATAACACTACTGTAAACTCAGAAAACAACTTGGTAGGCATTAATCTATTTGCTTCAAAATCTCCAATGCCTCGCTTACATGCTTTTCGGCATTGAACTGAGAGTTGAAAAGGTGTTTTACCACACCTTTTTTATCTATGATGTAAGTTACTCTTCCAGGCAAAAGGCCTAAAAAGTCAGCGGGAACGCCAAAAGCCTTCCTCACAGTTTTGTCCACATCACTCAGCAGGGTGTAGGGTAGCCTGTGTTTTTCAGCAAAGCTTTTGTGTTTTTTCACACTATCAGAGCTGATGCCAATTACCTCGGCGCCGAGATCGGTAAAGTCAGTAAACTGGTCGCGGAAGCTACAAGCCTCTTTGGTGCAACCCGGCGTATCATCTTTAGGATAGAAATAAATAACCAGGTTTTTGGTTCCGACTAAATCATTAATATTTATTGATTTACCATCTTGATTAAGAAGGGTAAAATCTGGTATTTTCGAACCAACTTCAATTTTCATATGCTAATATTTTTATTCGGTTAAAGCTTTTTTATATGCTAATAAAACCCTTTCACGTGCAAATTTGTGTTCAACAATGGGATGAGGATAGGACAAATCCTGAAATTCGGGTACCCACTTTTTGATATATTTTAATTCGGGGTCAAATCTCTTCGTCTGCAAAGCAGGATTAAAAACCCTGAAATATGGAGCGGCGTCACAACCGCTGCTGGCTGCCCACTGCCATCCGCCATTGTTGGATGACAATTCAAAATCCAGCAAATTGTCAGCAAAATAAGTTTCGCCCCAACGCCAGTCTATCAAAAGATGCTTGACTAAAAAACTTGCCGTGATCATGCGTACACGGTTGTGCATATAACCGGTTTCGTTCAACTGTCGCATACCGGCATCCACGATGGGATAACCTGTATTTCCATTGCACCAGGCATCGAATTGTTTTTCATGGTTAATCCATTGGATGTTGTCATATTTAGTTTTGAAAGCGTGATTGACAACTTTTGGAAAATACCAAAGGATCACCATATAAAACTCCCGCCAGATCAGCTCGTTCAGATAAGTTGGGTTTAGATTTATAGCAAGTTTTACCAGTTTGCGGATACTGATTGTTCCAAAGCGCAAGTGAATGCTTAAACGTGATGTGCCATTTATAGATGGAATATCCCTTGTTTTATCATAGTTTGAAATGGTCGCTTCATCAGGAATGGGTGAAGGGTAGTTCGTTTTGATATATTCAAATCCCATCTGCCTCAGTTCATAATCTGCAAATGGTTTGGTGTGGTAAAACCGGTCAAAATGTTTTTCAGATGGAAATTCCAAAACCGGATTTTCACTGAGCCTCCTTCGCCATTTCTTCATAAAAGGGGTGAAAACTGTATAAGGCTTACCATCGTCTTTGGTCACTTCATCTTTCTCAAAAATCACCTGGTCTTTAAAGGTTTTGAAAGCAACACCAGATTTATTGAGCATTTTCATTACACGATCGTCCCGCTCACGGGCATATGGCTCATAATCGTGGTTGGTGTAAACGGCATCAATCGAGAATTGAGATAAAATACTTTCAAACACCTCCAGCGGTTTTCCATATTTCACCAAAAGGCCCGTTCCATGTTCTTCCAATTGTGACTTTAACTTTTGAATAGTTCCAAAAATAAAGGACAGTCGACGGTCCTGCTTGGTGGGAAGTTTGTCAAGTATTTCCTTATCGAAAATGAAAAGCGGTAGCACATTGTCTTTTTCAATCAGGGCGTGGTAAAGGCCGGCATTGTCTTCGAGGCGGAGGTCGCGGCGGAACCAGAATATGGTGGTATTTTTCACGGGGTTTTATAAAGGTTTTGGATAGTGTGATGTTTACAGAGTTCGATGATACAGTTACAAGTTACAGGTTACATAGTGCAACCTGTAACTTGCAACTTGCAACAAAATGCATTTGTGGTTTTGGTTTGTCATATAGCTTTATTATTCAGGATGATCATTAAGATATTGGTGTACCCTCTTGAAAGCAATCTGAAACCACACTGTATATTTTTCCGGATTCGATTTCATTTCTGCAGCAATAGCATCCATTGTCATCCATTTCCAGCTTTCGACTTCTTCAGGGTTTATTTTTGGGCTATCCCCATATCTGCCAAAAAGCACATGATCGAACTCATGTTCTGTTAACCCATATTCAAGCTCGGCTTTATAAACAAAATCGAAGATCTTTTCGATCTCGCAATCGAAGCCCATTTCTTCCATTAAGCGGCGATGGCCTGCTTCCAAAACAGATTCGCCAACCCTTGGATGGCTGCAACAGGTGTTGGTCCATAGGCCTGGTGAATGGTATTTACTCAAAGCCCGCTGTTGAAGCATCAACTCATTTTTACTATTAAAAACAAAAACTGAAAATGCCCGGTGCAGCACAGCTTTTTCATGCGCTTCCATTTTTTCCATTTCGCCCGTGGGCTGGTCGTTTTCATCAACGAG
>CAZBDF010000161.1:0-9244 GCA_964490385.1 uncultured Lentimicrobiaceae bacterium
ACCGGCTGTCATACGTACAACTTTATCGTCCTTGGGGTAATCATATTCCTTTAACATATTTAATTCTATTACCACTCGATTATCCTCTTTATGGTATCTTGCTTTCTGTTCGTAAACACCATCCCTGTCGTTCACCGGCCAGGGGGCTGCAGTACGCACATAATGAATATCGTGGCTGTCATTAAATTTTTTTATCAATGCTACTTCCTCCGAATCCGGCATCCACTTTTTGTATTTATCAACATCAAGAATAGCAGCTGCAACAACAGTTATACTGTTCGCTTCGATAAGCGATACAACCTTAAATGCTTTAAATGAGGACCCAGGCTTTTTACAGGTATAAACTTTAATGTCTTCATTTTCTTTTTTCAGTTCCCAATCGCTTTGGGCCTGGATAGGGTTGTTTAAAACGAAGCTAAAGACAAGTGTTAATATTGAAAGGTGTTTTATCATTATTATCGATTTTCTTATTTTTTTGCCGGCTTTTTAAACCACAGTGCTGGTACCCGTTTCATGTATCCTGCATAGCCCGGCCTTCGGTTGAGGCTTCGCTTGTCCATCATCGGGATGCTGATAAATGCAAACAACACAATCATCATCAACGCCCCAAACCCGGTCCAGGCGGCTTCTTTGCCCGAAGCAGCAAGTCCAAATAAAAACATGCCAAGCCAAAAACAAATCTCGCCAATATAATTTGGATGGCGGCTCCAGGCCCACAATCCTTTTTCCATATGCTGGCCTGTTTTGGCATGTTTTACAAAATTACGCAATTGTTCGTCGGCAAGCCATTCAACCACCACGGAACCAAATGTAAGCAATATTGCAAGCATGTCCAGTATGTTAATCTCATTTGGCGAAGCAAGGCTATACCAGAGCGGCAAGCAGCCCAAAAATACCATAATCGTTGGCATTAGATGGATGCCCAAAAAACTCACCGGCCAGTAAAACGCTCCAGTTTTGTTAGCAATGTTAGTGTATCGCCAATCCTGATGGCGCAAACCCTGCCAGCCCCTTGCCCAGTTCAGGGTTAGGCGTATCGCCCAAAAGAAAACTAACGCGATTACAATCAATTGTCGCAAATAAAGGCCATCGGGGTTGAGCAAAAACAAATGTATGGCTATGATTGGAGGGGCAACACTCCAATAGGCATCGTAGGTGCTTGAATTTTTCAAAACCACACTAAAGAAAAACACCACTGCTGTTGCAATTACATCGGCATACAAAATTTGCAAAAAGCTGTTATCAGCCGGCAGGTAGGGGAACACAAAATAAACCACCGCGAAAGCCACGGCATAAACTGCACCAATAATTAATAATGAAAATGATTTGCTTAATTTATTCTTCATGATCAATAAAATATTCCAATTTATTCAATGAATTTCTTAGCTACAAACCTAGTTTGCAATCTAACACAAATAACCATTTATTTTTGCAATTAAAAAAGTCTTGCAAATAATAATTACTGCATCAGTGCTTTTTTTCATTAGTATCTAGTAAAAACTGTTCATCCCCTACGGGGAATATTTCAAAAAATCTAACATCTTTTTCTACAATACTTTATCCGCTACGCGAAACTCGCCTCGCTGCTAAGCGGGTTCGCCATAGGCGATTTAGTATTGTAGAGAAAATAGTAAGCCCAAACCTCTAATGCCTCGTAGAGCCCGCCTTGCCGCGAGGCAGGGTTGCACAGGTAAAGGCTTTTAAACATTTCTATTTTTTAAACCGGACAGCAGTGACTTTTTTTGAGTAAAATTCACTTGATCTCCTTTGTTTAATATTTTCCACATACTTTGTTAGAGAAAACAAAACAGTAACTATTGTGTTGTAGTAACCGTTCCATCTACTAAGTGAATTACATTCGATTGAAACTAAAACCATTGATTTAAACCTAATAATTATGAAAACACCACTACTCATTTTTGCATTTTCCTTAATGCTTGCAGCACCTTTTGCCGATGCCCAAACAGGTGAATTTTATTCCACTTTTGGATCAGAAATGATTTTTTCGTTTGCCAGCATCGACGATAACGAACAGGACGCCAGTGGTGTTTTACGCTGGACTCCGGTGATCAACCTTCAAACTATGTTAAACTACGATTTTGCTAAATCCTTCGGCCTTTTCACAGGAATAGGTGTGCGAAATGTGGGTTTTATTTATGATGATTACATTGATCCTGTTAGTGGAGACAAGGTTAAAAAGAAGTTTAGAAATTACAACATTGGAATTCCAATCGGATTAAAGGTTGGCAATTTAGACCGCCTTTTTGTTTACGGTGGTTATGAAATCGAATTCCCTTTGGCCTATAAAGAAAAAACCTTTCAAAACGAAGTCAAGGATAAATTCGTCGTTTGGTTTAGTAAAAGGGTGCCAACGGTTTATCACACTTTAATGGTTGGGGTACAATTCCCATACGGAGCCGGCCTGAAGTTTAAATATTACCTGACTAACTTCCACAACAAAGACTATACTGCGACTATTGATGGAACGCAATACAAGCCTTACGAAGGACTTAACTCGAATGTATTTTACATTTCTTTGACCTTTAGCTTATTCAAAAACACAGACCTGTACTATAAACAGGAATTGAAAACTGAAGGGAAGTATTCGGCATTGTAATTATTCATCCTCGCTTGTTACTTCAAGTTTAAACCCTGAACCGTGGATGTTCATAATTGAGATATTGGGATCTTCTTTGAGGTACTTGCGCAGTTTTGCGATAAAAACATCCATACTCCGGCCAACAAAATAATCGTTGCCACCCCATACTTTGATGAGTGCTGTTTCCCTGGTGAGCAATTGGTTTTCGTATTCACACAAAACCTTTAACAGCGATGATTCCTTGCGGGTAAGGTGAATTGTCGATTTATCAGATTTCAGCACTAAATTGATATAGTCGAATGTGAAGATGCCCAAACTGTAAACCCCAACAACAGATCCGATGGAACTGTTTTTCGACACCATGCATCGCTTCAAAATAACCTTGATGCGCAGGCTGAGTTCTTCGGTGCTAAAAGGTTTGGTGATATAATCATCGCAGCCAACACGGAAACCTTTCACCCTGTCATCCTGTAAAGATTTGGCAGTTAAAAAAATAATGGGCACTTCGGCATTTAATTGTTTTATGTCTTCGGCCAACGAAAAACCATCCTTTTTTGGCATCATCACATCAAGGATACACAAATCGAAATGTTGTTTTTTGAATGCTATTAAACCCTCCTCACCATCAGCACAATGAACCACATTGTAGCCAATTAATCTTAAGTAGTCTTCAAGTACCATACTTAAGTTGGTATCATCTTCGGTAAGTAGGATTGAGATGCTGTTTTTTTCCATAAGATTAACTGGTGATTTTCTGTTTGAAGTCCAGATCTGTTAATTTTTACTTAAATAAACAATTCTTAGGTTTTAATGTTCAGTGCATAAAAGGGGAAAAACACTTCAAACCTGCTTCCTTTGCCTAATTCACTTTTCACACTTACCTTACCCCCGTGTGCTTCCACAACGGTTTTAACATAAAACAACCCTATGCCAAAGCCTTTAACATTATGGATATTTCCGGTAGATATCCTGTGAAACTTCTTGAAGATGCTGGCCTGGTGCTCATTGGCCATACCAATGCCTTTGTCGTCAATTGAGATGGTGATACCCTTACTGTTGCTCCTGGTTGAAAGAGTTATATCAGGTTCGTTGGCCGAATACTTATTGGCATTATCAAGAATATTATTAACCACATTATTGAAATGACCCTTATCAGCCAAAATAGTACTTGAAGCAGCATTCAGGCGTGAAAATATTTTACCGTTTCGCTGCGAAACCGTCACTTCAAAATTTCTAATCGTATCATTAAGCAATTTATGCACATCAAAAGATTTAAGCTTAAGCCGATAATCCTCCCTTTCGAGTGTTGCAACCTGAAGTACTTTTTCCACCATACCTTCGAGCCGTACGTTCTCATCAAAAATTACCCTGGCATACTTCGATATCATTTTTTTGTCTTCAATAACATACTCTTTAGACAACATTTCGCTGGCCACTGAAATGGTTGAAATGGGTGTTTTAAACTCATGTGTCATATTATTTACAAAATCAGTTTTTAACTCCGATAGTTTTTTCTGCCTGAACAAGGAATAAATCACAAACCAAAAACTACCTATAATTACAAGCATAAAAAAGGCAGACAAAATAATGTTTGCCTGCATTTTCTTAAACACGTAACTGGATTGATGAGGAAAATAAATACCAAGCCAATAGGTCTCAGGCTGAAAAATACATGATACAGCCACATTATGCTGCGAATCCAGGATTTCTTCCTGATACTTATCAAAATTGCCAAGCAAAAACTCAGAACGTTCTTTTTCATAAATGCCATAATAATAGGTAGCCCCAAGGTCGAGCCTGATAAACTCAGATTTAATGACAGAGTCAATTAATTGTGGCTGAACGGAATGAAGAAATTTAATGTGATTGGTGAATTCATTTCCCCTCTCACATTTAAACTTTTCAAGTAAGATTGAATCATTTTGAAGCGTCAAAAGTTGATTGACTATCTTATTGAGCCCCAGGTTTGCTTTTTGGTTAAACTGCTCGTTTTTAAGTTGAACCGCATTGTTTACCCAATATAGTTGTGTAACAATTACCCCAAGCAGGGCAAGTGAGGTAATGATTATCGTTATCGTTATCGATCTTTGTTTCATGAGTTAAAGATTGCTCAAAAAATCCTATCAAAATAAAAATTAACAAATCGTTAACAATAATTAACAACAATTTAACATTGACCGGTGGCTTGTGATAGTATGTTTGCAGCAGATTATTTAACACGATAATAAATAAATATCAATATGAAAAAAGTACTTATAGCATTTAGTTTAGTTTTCTTCCTGTCAGCAGGAATGATTTCAGCAGCAAATTTTCAATCATTAACCACAGTTGATTATTCAGTTGTAATGGCTGATGATGATGCCACAGTGAACTCATTCGTTGATGGTGATGATGAAAAAGACAAGAAGAAAAAGAAAAAAGACGCAAAATGTTGCTCGAAAAAAGGAGCAGATAAAAAGTGTGCAACTTCAAGCAAAAAATGTTGTGACACCAAGAAAAGTTGTAGCAAAGAAGGCAAATCAGCTACTAAAGTAGATAATAAAGATGATAAATAATAGTTAGTTAGAGAGAGATAATTTTTTCATTTCATTTTTTTGGGCCTCGCATCCTCGCGGGGCTTTTTTTTTGCCCTAACGTTAAGACCCGAATACAAAGAAGCTTTTTTATTTCTTTGTAGGCTTTGCCTGTCCGCGTGCAGGCAGGTGGGCATAAAATCTATTTTTGCACTTCACAAAACTTATAAAAATGGAAACAGTTAGAACAGAGTATATCGGGGAACTGAGAACCAAAGCCCACCATGTTCGTTCAGGAAATGAAATCATCACCGATGCACCCACCGACAATAAAGGAAAGGGAGAAGCATTTTCTCCAACGGATTTGCTGGCAACAGCCCTGGGAAGTTGCGCCATCACCATTATGGGCATAGCTGCCAACGAGCATGGATTTGATATTGACGGGACAAAAATGAAAATTACCAAAATTATGGCTTCCAATCCCAGAAGGGTAAGTGAAGTGATTGTGGAACTTGATTTTCCGAAGATTAGCTACACCGAAAAACAAAAAAAGATTATCCAGCTTTCTGCCAAAACCTGTCCGGTTTTTCAAAGCTTGCACCCTGATTTGAAGAAGACTTTCATTTACAATTTCCAAACATAGAAACCCTAAAGCTCACAGATTAAAACAAAGGAAAGCTGGAGTAATGGAGTAGTGGAGTAATGCATTTAGTTATCAAATCTGCACATTAACAAATTATCAAATTAACTCAAGATCACTCCCTGTTTTTGGTATCAATTACAATGGTAACCGGCCCATCATTTAGCAGTGAGATTTTCATGTAAGCTCCAAATTCCCCAGATTCCACCTTTTTATTAAGGTCTTTTTCCAGTTGAGATTTAAATTTTTCGTAGAGCGGGATGGCAGTTTCAGGCCGGGCAGCTTTGATGTAAGAAGGGCGGTTTCCTTTTTTGGTGCTGGCATGTAGCGTAAACTGGCTGATTAATAAAACGCCACCGCCGACTTCGGTGATGGGCAAATTCATCACTCCTTTTTCATCAGCAAAAATCCTAAGGCGTGAAATTTTTCCACTGAGCCATTCAATGTCTTCATCATTATCAGCCTCTTCAATTCCCAATAAAACCATCAGCCCTAAACCAATCTCACCTTTGATTTTATTTTCAATTTCTACCGATGCTCGCGTTACTCTTTGTATTACTGCTTTCATGGGTGTGTGTTTTATGTGTTACCTTATATTGCTTTCCCCCAGTCAGGCTCCGTTGTGCCGTGCAGGGGGTATAGGGTTTATAGGGGAAATAGAGTATATGACGTCGCCAAGAAGCCAAAAAGAAAAGATAAAATTGATATTTTCTTATTATCAGAAATTAGGTATTCCCTCTATAAACCCTATGTACCCTATATACCCTATTTCCTTATACCTTTTCTTCCCAATTTTTTTTCTCCCCACAAACTTACTAATTATTAATTTTGAAGAAAAAATCAACATGACCAGATTAAGCGTTAACATCAACAAAATTGCTACCCTGCGCAATGCCCGGGGTGGAAACATGCCCGATGTGGTAAAAACAGCTATCGACTGCGAAAGATTTGGTGCCCAAGGCATCACCGTTCACCCACGCCCTGACGAACGACATATCCGTTACCAGGATGTGCTGGATTTAAAACCGGTGGTTTCAACTGAATTCAATATCGAAGGTTACCCAAATAAAGCCTTCATCGACCTGGTGACCAAAGTAAAGCCCGGGCAGGTAACTATGGTCCCCGACCCGCCACATGTACTCACTTCTAATGCCGGGTGGAATACGATAAAACACATTTCATTTTTAACTGAGGTAATTCAAGAATTTCATGCTCATGGTATCCGCACCTCCATCTTCATAGAAACAGACTCAAAGATGATAGAACATGCTGCCAAAACCGGTACCGACCGCGTAGAGCTTTATACTGAATCCTACGCAGCCAATTATACCACTGATCGTGAGAAAGCAATTGCCCCATTTGTTGAAGCTGCTTTGGTTGCGGGAAAAGTTGGCCTGGGTTTGAATGCCGGCCACGACCTCAGCCTTGAAAACTTGAAATATTTTGCACAAAACATTCCCGGTTTACTGGAGGTATCCATTGGCCACGCCCTTATTTGTGACTCACTTTATCTCGGGCTTGAAAATACGATTCAATTATATTTGAATCAACTTCGTCCCTAGGTATTAACATGAGTTCGACATAAAGCAAAAGTTGTAATGTGTTGGATTTCAATAGCTCTGTCCGTCACAGGCTGGGTAACCTGAAATCTGACTAACTCCGGGCTTTAGCCCGGAGATTGAAGGCTCATTGATTTAATGGGCTTTAGCCCAAATAAACGAGGTTTGGACATACAAAAAAACCCGGTTGAAAATTCATTCAACCGGGTTTGTTAGACTTGGACGAAAGCCCTATTTCAATATCACTTTTCTCACCTCTACCTTATCCTTTGTAGTTATCCTAAAGTAGATAACTCCGCCGGGATATGCCGAAAGGTCAACAGTAAGAATGTTGGTGTTTTGATCATTTGTTCCAACGTTAATCGATTCCAAAACCTGTCCTCCTGAAGTATAAATATCGATGATTGAACCCCTTTTCACACCACTGATATTTACATCAGCATTTGTTGGGTTCGGGTAGAGATTGATTTGGCCTGTTGAAGTTTCCAGTATTGAGGTGGCATTTAATTGTGCATCCAAAACCCTGGAAATGCCATTGCTAACAAATACACCCTCAGCATTAGGGAACGATGGGTCGAAACTTACATTCAACTCAAACTCCTCACCGGTACCTGGCCTGTAAACTTTAAACTGAATGCTGCTATTCTCAGCAAAGCCATCAAGTTCTGAAGTTAAGTGGTCATCGCCATAAAGGGTTAGGCTGTTGTTTTGTATCATAATTTCCGACATACCGGCACAGGTTCCATCGATGGTAAATGCGCCAATAACATCCCCAATATTCAACTGATCGAGAATTTCATTATCAATGGCGAAAATATGGGTTGCCGGACTGTAGTTGATTTCATTCCAGTTGGTCATATTTTCCGGCCGGTGAACTGAAGCAACAATATCTGATTTGAAACCAGCATCACATTCAGCAAATACAACTTCAAGCTGCTGGTTAACACGGATTAAGTATGCATTTCCGGGCTGGAGTCCGCCAATTGAATTAATATTCAATGCCGGCCAGTAAATCCCGTTTCCTGCAATTTCCTTAATCAAATCAACTTCTGCCATATTTCCAAAGAGTTCTTCAATATCCACCGGACAGGCAACAAGCACTGGCAGGTAATTCCAGCCTACAACAAGATCAGCTATCCTGTTGGTGTTAGTTACACCAATGAACTTTTGGTCAACCATTCCACTAAATTTAACCTGGTAGCCATCCTGCGAATCCCAATTGTTCAAAGTGTTGATATTATAGCCGGGATAGTACATCCCAGAGAAATTACTCAGGGTCACCAATTGGTTTTCGACATCCTTAAAGATGTTTTCGACTGAAGCATCAAAAGGATCAATCCATGATGAAATACCGCTCCAGCCAGCATCAAACCCTATTGACTGCTCTTCATAAACGGTTAATGTACCGATGGTCGAAGTCACTGTTCCACAGCTATTGATAAGCACACAATAGTATTCACCAGAATCTTCATATGTAACACTTTCAATAATAAGGTTAGAAAGATTATTAGCAATTAATCCCATAGGCCCATACCACTCGAAAGTTTCCGCATAAGCTGTTTCAAGTTCAAATATGGCCTGACCGCCCAACAGGACTTCCTGACCCATAATATCCTGAACAATGGTTGGAAAATAAATAAGGGATATCAATAGGCTGTCCAAAGCCGATTCACAATTTCCGTATGCCTCGCCAAACAGGTAGAGCTTCACGCTACCATTCAAAATATCATTACTGCCTAAGGTATATTCCGGATCTAAAATATCTTGATCGCTAAAAACACCGTCTCCCGCAGAAGACCAGCTATGACTAGAAGCATCAAGCGCACTGGCAGACAACTGAACAGAGCCCTGATCTTCGCATATAGACATGTCAACTCCCGCGTTTACAAATGCATCTTCGCATTCATCGAATATGGTAATGAACAATTCAGCA
>CAZBDF010000162.1:0-9232 GCA_964490385.1 uncultured Lentimicrobiaceae bacterium
GAAACCGGGGGCAAATCGGGATCCGTAAAATCAAAGGTATCTTCAATTTCCTTGTCCCATTCACGGGAAATTATATCGCTGGTGGTGGCACCACACAAGACTTTTTTTCCATCAAAGGACTTTGCACTTTCCGCAAGTTCAACATCTTTCACTTTTTCATATGGCGGGCCGGTACAAATCAGCATTTTACGTGGCTTCCTGAAATAAATCACCGCACAGCTATTGTCATCCTTCGAAACAAAACCATCGTTTTGCACAGCTTTCTTAATTACATGTGCACCCAATTCCCTTGCCGAAATAGTAAGGTTTTTGTCCGTCTCGCTTAGCACGTATTTCAGCAAGCCTTCGCGCTCCCAACCTAAAGGATACTGGTCGGAGCCCAAACCTGATTGTGTAATTCCATCTGAACAAAAAATAATCCGGTCTTCCTTTTCGGGCGTGAAACTGCAAGCTTTTATCTCCTTGCCCCGGTTTTTCTCAGAACCAAGTACAATACATTGCCAGCCTGGTTCGTATTCCTGGCCATTCCTGAGAATGATTGTTTCGGGGTTATCGTATTCGAGAATGGAAACTTTGCCACCAATTTCGATATCCACAATTGTAAAAGTTGAATAGCTGATTTTACGCTCGCTACAAATGGGAAGGGTGTTCATAATGATCTCAGCAATTTTACCAAAATCTTTGTGTTCGGCAGTAAAGTTCAATGCCATTGTTGAAGTCAGGGTTGCAAGCATGTTGGCTTTTACCCCATGCCCCATACCATCGGACAAAACAGCAATTATCCGGTTTTCTTCCTTAACTTTTTTATGGATAAATACATCACCACAAATCCGCTCGCCATCGTGGTTCCGCTGCTGACATTCAATCTCGATATGAAATTCCTTTAACATGGAGTTACATTCTTCAAATTACATTAATATTATAAAACAACTTTGTGATACTAATAAACTCAATAGAGTCATTTGCTGCGCTGTTATTAAATTGTTATTTGGCTACGCCGTCATTAAATGGTCATTAGTGCTTAACCCACCACCGAAACTTTAGTGAAGGTGGTCGCGCGTAATTGGCTGCGCTGTCATTTGTTGTCATTTAGCTTTGCTGATAATTTGATTGGGTGTACCACAAATTACATTTTAACATCATAAACTATCGTTTTCATATTTGTTAAGGTTGTCCCGAAATACCTTTGTGTAAAGGTTGGTGTATGAATCGTTGGGCATTTCGAAGCACTTTTCTGTCAAACTGTTACATAATTTAATAAATGTAACATCCTTGAAATTAACACTATTCGCCCAATGATTTATACACTTTATTGGGCGTTCGTTGTTTTCTTTTATTCAAGTTCAGTTCGTATATGAAGCAATATTCCTTGTAGCCATTTGACAACTCTATCTTCATTGTCAATCTTGTGAATATGAGTCTCATCATTTTGCCAATTACCATTAATTGCAAAATGAATTTTATTTACATCTAATACTTTTTTCTTTTCCTGTTCCAAAAGAGAAATGAAATCTCCATTATCAAAACTACTTGAATATTCTTCAAAAGTTCTTTCAATTGCTTGATTTGAGGTTATATGCCAGTGAGGCTGTGAGTGTTTTTCATCAGGATTAAAATAATCATCCCATTCTGCTCTAAAAAGCTGGTACTTTAAACTATCGTTTTCTTCTCCTTGAAAAACTGATAAAGAAACATATGTATGTATTTGAGAAATCTTTTTTCGCTTTATAACGATTTCTGAACGAATAAATTTTATCTCTATGAATAACCAAAAATCATTAAACCAATGTAACACTTTGACTGGCTCGTACGGAATCTCAAATCTATTCAAAGCTGTAGATGTTCCTTCAATCCGATAAAATGAACTATTGTGATGACCTGAATATGGTATTAAAATAAAATTGCTGTAGAATAGATTTTTGCAGCCTGAATTTATACTTTTTATTAGCTTTAGTGGGTCAATCATAATTAGGCTCTTGGATAGAAGTAATTATTTAAAACATCATCAATTACTTGTTTTACAAAAGAATTCCCCTTTTCTAATTCCTTACCCATTTCAACAAGTTTGGTGTATGCATCAGAATTTTCAACAGAGTCTAAATGAACATTTGGCACCAAGATATTTTTTATCTGAATTTGACCTAAATCAAAGCCTGACATAATTGACTTTGATAATATTGATAGTTGTTTATCGAAAATAGAACTTGAAAAACAAGATAAATAGAAATAGTAATCATCTTTTGAAAATACTCTTCTTGGAATAAATGCATTACCTTCTTCAATCACACATTCTCCAGTTTTATCAAATGCAAATGAGTTTGAATTACCAAACCTGTTTGAATAAAGTCGATTTTCTTTTTCAAATTGCCAATTTCTAGGTCTTGTTAATCCCCACCATTCATTAATACCTTTTCTTGCTTGAAGTATATCTTTGTTCGGGAAAAGCATATTTTCTGCAAAAGATAAGGTGTTTAGTTCTTCTTCTGTTTTTATTATTATTCCTTCCTTATTATAAGGATACCACAAGTATTCAAATATTGTAAGTTGCCCACTTTTTATAGAATTATTAGTGATTACTGGTCTAAAGTAATGCTGCTCTTCTTTAGGTAAGTTATGATATTCTTCAAGTGTGATTTTAAATATATTTTTTGTTCCAACTAATGCACCTTGATTTATTTTAAAAACATCTGACACTTTGGTTAAGTGACCACCCACCAAATAGCGATTAATATCTTTTATAAATTTGTTTTCATTTAACGAAATTATTTTCCAACTACTTGGAAAGATTGGGAAAGATGCAGGGGTATAAATACTGTAATCGGGATTATCAATTGTTAATTGATTATTAGCCTCCATTTTCCTTAAATCTCGTAAAACGTCATGAACTGTTCCTTTTTCATTTTTACCCCAAATTAATTTTGGTAATTCAAAAGAAGATTGCTTTTTGCCTATAAAAAAACTAACATCAGTCAGAGCATCTTCAAAAACAAAGTTGCCAAGTCTCGCAACTAATTTTAGCGATAAGGTTTCATTAATTTCATTTCGTAATTTACCATATGAATCATAAATGAAAATAGATGAAGGTAATATACAACCAATGACACCTTCCGTATTCAATGAATTTGTTGATTTATAAAAGAAAGCACTTGCCTGATTTGGTTTGCCTGCTTTAAAACTAGCACCTAATGTTTCAATTATTGCATCCCTTTTATCCTTGTCTTTTAACAACTCCCATGAAATAAAGGGAGGGTTCATTAAAATCAAATCATAATTATTATCCCACTGTTCTGAAAGAGAGTCTTCAACTAATCTAATTTCAAAATCTAGATTTTCATCATTCCATTGAGTCCTTTTTTCATAATTAAGCAAAAATCTAGAGGTGTCTACAGCGCTTTCTGATGTGTCCCAACCAGAAATATTAACTCTCCCTGTATACCCTAGATTTTTTATTTGCTTTAAAACTTCAACAAGAAATTCGGAAGAACCACAAGCTGGGTCAAAAATCTTAAGACTTTCTTTTTCTAGGTTTAAATGTTTTAGACTATTCTCAACAATCGACCTTGCAAGATATTGAGGAGTATAATGTATACTAGAATACGCATCATTTTTTGTAATAATTTTACTTGAAACTCCTCCAAACAAGTCTCGTTGTGGATTAAAGTATATTACTTCTCTATGCGCTTCTTGGAAAAGTCTACCAGAGGTGTGTCTTAAAATTAAATCAAGATTTGGATTGATTGATTTAACGCCTTGTTTGATTAGATTAACAAAATATTCAAATTGGTCTGGTGATTCAACTTCTTCTATTCCCCATTTAGAATAGTCAATATTTGAATAATCTTCTTCAAGACTTATTAATAATTTAAATAATAATTGAAGGGCATCTGAAGGGTTCCCTTTTTGTAAAGTTACATTCCTAAGTTTTCTAAAAATGTCCAAAACAAATGGGACAACATCATTTGCAGTATTATATGATTTAGATAGTAAATATTTATAGAATTTATCGGTATCAGTCTGAACACGATTAATAGGTATTCTCTCGGGTTCTTTGTCTAGCCAATTACATATTTTAACAAAATCAGAATCAATAAGTACAAAATTTTTGGTGTTTGTTGACCAAGAGAAGTTATTGTAAGAACTTATATTATCTTCTATATCTGATGTTTGCAAACAAAAATCGCCACCTCCACCATTTAGCATAAGATATTTATTATCCAGTACATTCGGATTGATGTGTATTGGTAGCAATCCGAAGCTTTGTTTCCAAGAGTTAATGTCAGCTAAATTTCTCATTTTACAAAAATACAAATTCAAGTCAATGTATAAACATTTTGTGTTCCTATTCTTAATAGTTTATTGAAAATATGTGATATGCACGTCGTTTTTTTTCAATGACGCCCAACGTTGTGCCTTAGTGATTTTGTGACTCATTTTTTTCCTGCCACTAAGACACAAACCTGTCTGCCAGCAGGCAGGAACACAAAGGTTCACTTAGATTTAACAATGACTATTAATGACAATCAATGCCGAAAAACAAGAAATCTACGATTTCATAGTTTTTCGTGCATCCTCGAAAAGTAACGAAAATCAAAGATTTTCTACTTTTCGGGATGACTACAAATGACCTTTAAATGCTAAAATCTCTCAACAATAAAACCACTTCTTTCACTTTTTCTTCCTTCGCTGTAGCTGGATGATCGTATTGAGCATGGCTTCGGTTTTTGATGCGCCCTCGCCAAGCAAAAAGCCAATTTGCTGTACCATTTCCAGGTTTTGATCGATTACATCAGTGATACGCTGGATAACCTGCTCGTTTTGAACTTCAGGAGAAAACATATCCCGGATGAGGCCACCCACAACTTTTCCTTTTTTAATCGAAAAAACACTGAGGTTCAAGTATGATTCTTCAATTTTCACATCGCGGCTAAAGATGTTTTCGCCACTCTCGAGCACATTCTGAAAAACTTTGTAAAACTGGACCGGAACGAGCGATTTCAGGTCAGCGCCCCGCAAGCCGGGAATAATATCATCTATTTCCCGAGCCTCATCGCCAAGCAAATCAATAAAACTTTTGTTGGATGAGGTTATCTTCAGGGTGTCATCAACAATAACAACACCCGAGGGAATTTGCCCCATGATAGAGCGCGAAGTTTCCAATTTATCATTCAACAATTCATTGTCCCCAATCAAGTGCTTCAACTCTGCTTTTAGCGATTTCAGTTGTTCATCTGTTTTCTTGCCGCTCTCTTTGAGGCTGTGGATATAGTTGTTCTTATTTTTTATGGAATAATCGAGGCAGACATCTGTACGTGTAATACCCTGCGCTACCCCAGTTGCAAATTCCTTGCAATTTTCGAAACCACAAGCAGAGCAGCCAACATTTTCGTCATGATCTGCTTTCCCTAACAACTGCAGTATTTCGTTAAGCTGTTTCGTTTTAGGTTTGGATAAACGCTGATCGTCTTTTGTAAATGAGGCCTTCAGGTCGAGATAAGAAAACTTTTCCATTTCCTCTTCCCATTTTAGGGTATCAAAACCTTGCAGTCGTTTTTGCACGTAATTTACTGTGAATGCATCTCGCTGGCGCTTATCGCCACCTGGTGACATGCCAGGGCCCATTGCACAACCACGATCGAAAAAGATATTCATATTTCGTTGTACCTGACCAATGTGTTTTTCAAATGAGCCAACCGTCTTCAGTGATTCTTTATTCCCTTCAACAGTAATTACTTTGCCATCCACCAATGATTCGCTCAAATTTGCAGCCTGAACAATTCCATTACTAAAGGGAAACAGCGAACCGAGCCTTCCAATAGGAGGGTCAAAATCAGAGAATTCTAATTGACTCTCGTGCACATTTTTCTGTTCAAACATCTTCCTCAACTCAACAAAGGTGAGGGCCACATCAATTTTCGATTCTGCATTTCTGGCCTCAATATCCATTTTTGGAGCGATGCAAGGACCAATTAAAACAACTTTAATATCAGCACCAAATACAGCACGCACGACCATGGCGGAAGTATCGGCCGGAGAAATTAAAGGTGCAAGGTTATCAATAAGGTCGGGATAGTATTTCCTGACATAATGAACAATAGCCGGGCATAGCGAAAAAAGATAATGCTTTCCTTTAAATTCATCCACTAATTTGTGATAAGCTCTCGCGATAAGATCAACCCCAAAGGAAATTTCATTTACATAATCAAAACCCAAAGCCCTTATCATTTCAACAAACTTCCGGTAATCGGAAATATCAGGAAATTCGCCCGAAATACTGGGATCAACAATTGCCGCAACTTTATCGCCCGAATTCAAAAGTTTAAATGCCCTATCAATGGTAGAGGTGTAAGTGATTGCTCCCGGCTGACAAACATTGAGGCAAGCCCCACAGCCTATGCAGCAGTCATCATCAACTATCGGGAACTCCTGGTTCACATTCACCTTAATGGCATGCACCGGGCAGGCCCTGGCACAATGCATACAGGCATCACACTTTTCGTTATCTATATGGATTAATGGCATTATTCGCTATTTTTACCCAACGCATTTTCCAGGATTTCGATAAGCTTGTCTTTGTCCACCTCTTCGAATATTGTATCATTCACCTTCAAATTGGGGCCTTTATCACAAATTCCAAAGCAGTGTTTACCACGAAGGTTCACTTTATGTGCACATTGGTTTTGGTCGATAAATGCCTTGATATCCTGGACCAACTGTTTATTGCCTCTCGCAAAACAGGAACTACCTAAACAAATCTCGATGTTAATTTTATTGGGCATAAAATCATTGTAAATTTTGTTGATGCAAAAATCTATAAAATTATTCAGTTAAACAATATTTGTTAAATAATTAACAGTGTGAATTAATTAACATAAAATGATTATTTTTGCATCTTATTATTTGAGCATGAATAGTTGAGTTTTTTAAGTTCATTGATGGTAATTAAAGTCATTTGTTGTCATTAATGGTCATTTGTAGTAATTGTTAGTTATAATTTACAACAAATAACAGCGAAGCTAAATGACAATAAATGACGCACGGAGTGCAATTGACAACTTAATGACCACAGAGATAAATGACAACGAAGTAAGTGACCGTTTTGAAAACGAACAAATACCCATATCAATCAATAGAGTATTAAGCATAATCTGATAAATTAAAATGACCAATGTTGAAGATGTTTTAATAAGACACAAAGGCAGTGAAAGACAGAACCTTTTGCCGATATTATTGGAAGTCCAGGAAGTGGATGGCTACTTATCCGAGGAAGCCCTGACTTCGATTGGAAAACACCTCATGGTACCCATCAGTAAAATATATGCAGTAGCAACTTTTTATGACTTCTTCAGATTTTCACCACAGGCAAAATACCGCATTAAATTATGCAAAGGCACAGCCTGTCATATGATCGGTAGCGAAACCTTACTGGAAGAATTAGAAAAACAGCTAGAAATTAGCCAGGGCGATATATCATCAGACAGATTATTTAGCATTGAACTAACACAATGTATGGGCGCTTGCGGTCAGGCACCAGTAATTAAAATTAACGACAAGTTTTATCCCGAAGTGAGCAAAAAAGAGATCGTTGATATTATTTCCGGAATTAAAGCAAAGGAAGGGAAATAATGGAAAATTCATCAATAAATACAAGCACCCAGCAACTGGTCGATCAACTTCTGACTAACATAGGATCGGAAAATTCACCTGAATTCCAGGATTCCATTGACAGGCTTCTCAGGCACAAACCAGGAAAACCTGTCATATACATCGGTACCGGAACATGCGGTATTGCTGCCGGAGCTGACAAAACACTTGCTGCTGTGCAAGACTATCTGAAAAAAAATGACATCGATGCCGAAGTGGCTGAAGTAGGTTGTATTGGTTTATGCTCCGCTGAACCGCTGATGGATTTCCAGACCCCGGGAAAAGCAAGGGTAAGTTTCAGAGAGGTGACAGCCAATGAGGTTGCACCCATTCTTGATGGCTGCTTTAGCAAACACATCCCAAAGGAGAAGGTCCTGGGGCAGTTCAGGAATGATCAATTTGAATATTGGGAAAATGTACCTCTTATCAACGACCTCCCATTCTTCAAAAAGCAGCAACGAATATTACTACACGACTGTGGTGAGGTTGACCCGAACAGCCTTGACGAATATCTTGCCCGCGATGGATACCAGTCTTTTATTAAAACCATTCTCAACTATCCGCCACACGAAGTTATTGGGATTGTAAAAGAGAGTGGATTAAGGGGACGCGGTGGTGGTGGCTACCTTGCTGCTGACAAATGGAAGATTGCCCGCGAAACTTTTTCTGATAAAAAATACCTGATTTGCAATGCAGACGAAAGTGACCCGGGAGCTTATATGGACCGTGCCCTAATCGAAGGCAACCCTCATAAACTCATCGAAGGAATTGCTATTGCTGCCTATGCCATTGGGGCAAGCAAGGCCTACATCTACATCCGCAACGAGTACCAACTGGCAGTGAGCCGGCTAAAAAATGCCATTCAAAATGCACGTGATGTCGGGTTGTTGGGCGATAATATATTTAACAGCGGCTTCAATTTACAACTCATCCTTCACGAAAGCCCCGGAGCTTTTGTGTGTGGCGAAGAAACTGCTTTGATAAAAAGCCTTGAAGGGCGGCGCGGCATGCCAAGAAGTAAGCCACCCTACCCCACTCAAAAAGGCTTGTTTAACAAACCCACGGTAGTAAATAATGTGGAAACCTTGTTTAACCTACCCGCCATTTTGCAACACGGGCCACAATGGTTCAAAAATATCGGCACACAAAAAAGTAATGGCACCAAGCTGTTTGCATTAACAGGCGATACAGTGAATACAGGACTTGTGGAAGTTCCATTTGGGATTACTATTGAGGAATTGATTTATGAGATTGGTGGAGGAATTAAGGATGACAGGAAATTTAAAGCTGTTCAAATTGGTGGACCTTCAGGTAGCCTTATTCCCGAATCATTGATTGATCTTAATATTGACTATGAGCTTTTTACCGAAAAAAAACTGATCATGGGTTCGGGTGGGTTTGTTGTAATGGACGACACTACATGCATCGTTGACATGGTGAAATATTTCATTGATTTCCTCCAAAAGGAAAGTTGTGGCAAATGTATTCCATGCCGGGAGGGGACAAATAGAATGTACGAAATCCTCAATGCGATTACCAATAAACCCGTTGATGGCGCCGGGCATGGCAGCCTTAACAGGTTCAGGGGAGT
>CAZBDF010000163.1:0-9225 GCA_964490385.1 uncultured Lentimicrobiaceae bacterium
TATTTGTTACCCTTAGGTGTTCCGATGTTTCGGATAGAGAGGTTGTCTGGGCATTTCCTCCCAGACCAATAAAAAGCAAAATTCCCACGAAAGCGAGCGCTTTCGGGAAAGCGCTTTTTGAGGAAATTGTTGTGTTTTTAGCCATAGCTTATTTTATTTACCACAAAAATACCAATGCTTGGTATTTATTTCAAAATAAATTTTCAGGTTTCGTTCTTGCTCGTTGTAGCTATAACGTGAGTCTGTCTAATAACTATTTTACAGCCTGCTACATTCACGTATTTGATCTTGTTCTCGCATTACCCCTTAAATACTTCAATCAGTAAATTAGGTTTTTATACAGTCTAAAGCTCCGCAAATAGGGTGCTCAGCCGCCCACTTGCCAGAAGGTTCTTAATGATATGTGTGTTTCGTTTTCCATTCACTTTTCCAAACAATCACTAACCGGCCGTGTGCCATGATTTGCTGTTGGCAATAGTTAAGTTATTTTATGCTTATTTCAAGGCTTTTCCCTAACCCAGTTTCAATGATTTTTCTTAATGTTCCCAGTTCGATATCGGATCTGTCTCGTTCTATTCTTGAAATATATGTTCGTGACGTTCCACTCATTAATGCCAGTTCTTGCTGAGTTAAACCTAAAGACATTCGTGATTCTTTGATTAACCGACCAACTTTAATATCTAATTCCGATACTTCAGGACGGCTATATTTCAATAATAGATCAGCTCCAATTTGGTATGGAACTTTCATTTTCTTTTTATCTTTCATCGTAATGTATTGGTCGACATTGTTCCAAGATAAAGTGTTGTTTTCCAATTCAACTTTTTCAAATTCTTTAGAATCATAAAGAATTCTTGCAGGAGAGTTATCAACAAGATTAATTTTGTTTAGTACTTTTCTGAAATCAATAATTCTTGATTCTCCATTATTAAAAACAACTGAAACTGATAAATCATTGATCCAGTTTATTTTCAATATTCTTGGCATTTTAATAGTCTTTCTCATGATAATTCTGGGTTTAATTCATAAAATACTTCCTGTGCCCAGTCTGAATTTCCCGCTAGCCAATCAAATACTTTTTTTAATTGTCTATTAGGTAAATCGCCAGCATAAATTTTACCACTCTCAATTTCTAAAACGACTTCGAATTCATTGTAGATTGCGTGGAAATGTGGGGGTCGGTGTTCTCCGCCGTAAATACAAATTTTAATTCCATCAATTGTGTCTATCGTGGGCATAGTCGATTTTTTTTTACAAATGTACCTAATTAGATACACTTATCAAAATTTATGTTTTGCCAGTATTTGTGTTGGAGGGTTTCTTTTTTAATTATTGCTAACGTGTTATTATATGTACAATCCAAAATGTTCAAGCCACTGATTTCATAAATCACCAAATCCTCACACCTCCAAATTCAACCTCTACCACTTTGGCCTTTCTTTGCCCAAAAACGCCTTCATCCCGGTTTCGCCTTCGTTGCCCTTACCGAAGATGGAACCAAATTCGGTGGCTTCCAATTCGCAGCCCTTCTCAAATTCCATCATCATCCCACGGCGGGTAACGGATTTAATCAACTTCACAGCACGTGGCCCTTTGAATGAAATGTTTTTAGCAATCTTCATTGTTTCTTCCATTAAAGCTTCTGGCTCAACAACTTTTTGCACCAGTCCAATCCGGAGGGCATCATCAGCGCCAATCATGTCGGCAGTCATCAACAAGTAGAGTGCATCGGCCAAACCTACCAGGCGAGGTAAGCGCTGTGTTCCGGCATAGCCGGGGATTAATCCAAGGTTAACTTCGGGCTGGCCAAATTTTGCCTTTGTGCTGGCAATCCTAAAATCGCAGCCCATGGCCAGTTCCAGTCCGCCACCCAATGCAAAACCATTGATGGCAGCAATTACCGGGATTTCCATTTTTTCGAGCGAGCGGAAAGTGTTTTGCCCAAGCCTCGAAAATTCCGATCCTTGCTGCTGGTCTTTGTCAACCATTTCAGCAATATCCGCTCCGGCTACAAAAGCCTTTCCTTCGCCGGTAATGACCATTACTTTGATTTCGGGCATGCCGCCAATCTTTTCAATCATGGCATCCATTTCATTAAAAAACCGCGTGTTGAGCGCATTCATGGCCTTAGGCCGGCTAATGGTTACGAGACCAATATTATCGATGGCCTCAAGTTTTAATATTTCAAATTCCATGTTGTTATAATTATAATTGTTAATAAATTTATTTTGCTTTTCGATTTGAATGATTGAACATTTATCAGCAATAATTTGCTTAAAATTAAGGATTTGAATCTATTCAAACCAAAGCTATTAACCTGACTAATTCATAAATAAATAGTGTTATCAAATCCATAGCCTCCGCCAGCTGGCGGACGGGGATTGAAATACGTGACCTGAAGCCCCCTGAACAGGCTGTGTGAAAACATACTGAATTATGACTAACTCCGGGCTTTAGCCCGGAGATTAAAGGCTCATTGATTTACCGGGCTTTAGCCCATATCGCTTTTTATTATTCAGGTTAACAAATTTTTAACAATAATAAGAAAATATTTCAAATGAATTACCATTATCTTTGCACTCGCAAATATCAAGATAGGTAGATGAAAAAATATTTGATTAAAATATTTTCGGTGTTTCTTGCTGTCTGGATGGTTACCATCACAGGAGGCCTGCATCTTTACGCCCATGAGTGTGGCTGTTGTGATGTGCAGGAGGTCTCGGTGGTAAATATTGATCAGTGTTGTAGCGATGATGAAGTGATGGAAGTTTGCTGTGATAATGAAAAGGTTCCCGAATCTTCATGCTGCGAGATGCGACAAATTACGGATGTGCATGAAAGCAACATTTGCTCCACGGACAATTGTTGTACAGTGAGCCACAGCTACCTGAAACTTGATGAATCATTTAATGTTGCGGGAAAAATCCTATTGGAAAGTTATCCGGTTTTATTGAAGGTTGTTCAGGTTTTAAATACTGAAACCCGCCCTAAAAATGATTTTCAAAGCTTAACAATAATCAACAACTCTTTACCGCCGGGATTCACAGGCAGAGCTTTCCTGATTTTTACCCATACCTTAAAGATCCCTCTTTCTTAGTATTCTCCACAGATTTATTAATTGTGCACATTCATTCCGATGGAATGTTTTGTTGCGCGCAGTATGTACAGCAAATCAACCGGATTTTAGGATTAGTTGGTCTGCGAAAAATTTGAGGATACTATGAGAAAAATAGTTTTAATTTTTGGAATCTTACTCACTTTTCAGACTTATGGTTTTGCCCAAAGTGTAAGTGGAAAAGTGTTTGAGACTGATGACAAGGGAAAGAAAGAACCCCTTGTCGGGGTAAATATTTATTGGGCACACGACCTGCAGGGAACATCATCGGATGTTGATGGCAAGTTTCATATTGAAGCTGATGAATCGAATAATGATGAAACAAACCTGGTGTTTAGTTTTGTAGGCTATCAAAAGGATACTATTGCAATTACCGGGGATCAGGAAAATATAGAAATCATCCTTGCTTCGAACAAAATGCTGGATGAGGTTGAGATATCAGCACGTCAGGCGGGAACTTCTTTGTCGCGGGTTGATCCGATCCTGACCCAGAATATTTCTGGTGCCGAACTTTGTAAAGCTGCATGTTGCAACCTTTCCGAAAGTTTCGAAACCAACGCTTCGGTGGATGTAAATTACAGCGATGCTGTTACGGGTGCCAAGCAGATCCAGTTGCTGGGCCTGGCAGGGATTTACACACAAATGATGACTGAAAATATCCCGAATTATTATGGTTTGGCAAATAATTTTGGACTGATGTATGTGCCCGGTCCCTGGATGGAGTCTATCCAGGTTTCGAAAGGTGCGGCAGCCGTTGTGAATGGCTATGAATCAATTAGCGGACAGATAAATGTTGAATACAAGAAGCCTGATGACAGCGAAAAAATATACCTCAATGCATTTGCCGATGCTTACGGAAGGATTGAAGGGAATTTTAACACGGCCGTAAAGCTGAACGATCGATGGAGCACCATGCTTTACGGACATGTGAGCAACAATCAGCAGAAAGAAGACCACAATGGTGATGGTTTCCTCGATCATCCACTTTACACCCAATACAATGTGTTGAACCGCTGGAAATACATGGACGAGAAATTTATGACCCAGTTTGGATTTCAATACATCAATGAAGACAGGATTGGCGGTCAGACGGATTTTAACAAGGGTGAAGATGCAACAATTACAAATCCTTACGGGATAAGCATAGGAACGGATCGGGCACAGGTTTTTTGGAAAAGCGGGATGTTTTTTGACAGGGCAGCAACAAGTCTTGGTTTCCTCACTTCTTACACCTGGCACCAGCAGGAATCAATGTTTGGCTTGCGCGATTATGATGCTATCGAAAATAGTTACTTTGGTAAGCTTGTTTTTCTTTCATACATAGGCGATCCCCGCCATACGTACAATACAGGGATAAGTTATCGATTTGATAACTATGATGAAAACCTGAACGATAGCGCATATTCAATCAGGGAAAGTGTGCCGGGCGTATTTTTCCAATACACTTTTACAAACCCTGATAAGTTCACTTTTATAGCGGGGATGCGGGCAGATTTCCATAATGTATATGGAACCTTTTACACACCCAGGGTACATGCAAAATACAATATCACACCCAACACCATTTTAAGAGCATCGGCAGGAAAAGGCTACCGTACCGCCAATGTGATTGCTGAAAACATATCACTTCTGGCAAGTTCACGTCAGATAATTGCTGAAGAAAATCTTGAGCAGGAAAATGCCTGGAATTATGGGTTGAGCATAACTCAATATTTCGATTTACTTGGAAGGCAGCTTTCGTTAAGTGCTGATTTTTACAGAACAGATTTTATTAGTCAGGTGATTGTTGATGTTGACGCCGATGCTCAGCAGGTAAGGATTTATAATTTGGATGGAACGTCGTATTCAAATAGTTTTCAGGTAGGGCTAACTTATGAACTGATAAAAAACCTGGATTTTGTGGCGGCTTTCCGTATCAATGATGTAGAAATGACGACCAACAATGAACTTCAACGAAAGCCATTGGTTAGTAAATATAAAGGTTTAGTAAACTTGTCGTATGCCACAAATCTAAACAAATGGCAATTCGATTTTACAACCCAATTTAATGGCGGGGGCAGGTTGCCGAATACCGCATCCAACCCGGTGGAATATCAGAGAGGAGAAACATTTCCGGCTTACACGATTATTAACGCCCAGGTTACTAAGTATTTCAAAAAATGGAGCGTTTATGTTGGTGCCGAAAACCTATTGAACTATAAACAGGATAATCCCATCCTTGCTGCTGACGATCCCTTTGGGGAATATTTTGATGCCTCCATGGTTTGGGGGCCTATTATGGGCAGAAAGTTGTATGTTGGGGTGCGGTTTGCTATCGAATAGAAAATAGTCATTGATGGTCATTTGCGCTTCGCACGTCATTGGTGGCCATAATTTGATTTACAAAACATATGGAAGGGATTCAAGCCCCGACACAGGAGGGGATGGCGACCCTGGGATTCTAAAACAAAATAGTTATGACAAAAGAAAAAATAATTATCGAAAACCTGAAATGCCACGGATGTGCCAATACCATCCGTAAAGAAGTTTCAAAACTTAATGGTGTTTCTGAAGTTGAAATTGGTATGGAAGATTCGTCAGTTAATGTTGGCTTTGATGAAACCATTCAAACAAAAGAGAATATCCTAAAAAAACTGGCTCGATTGGGCTATCCCGAAACAGGCCACAATAGCCTGACTTCAGAAGTTGTATCCTATGTAAGTTGTGCAGTTGGAAGGATGAGCAAGAAATCTGAATAACATTCATAAAAAATTGGAATAAAGAAATCATAGCGTCAGTGATAGAAAAGGGATGCAAGCCCCGACTAACCAACCTTCACTTCGTTTCGGTTGGCAGAGAGAGGGGATGGCAGCCCTGGGTGGGAATAGTCATTGATGATGCATTTTATTATTTGACAAATAGCAATTAACGTAACTAATCCGTCGATCCCCGTACGGGGAATAGTAAGGCGTTGTGTCAATTTAAACTACAATACTGAATCCACTACGTGGAACTCGCCTCGCTGCGAAGCTGTTTCGCTGTAGGCGATCGAGTATTGTAGCAAGCCAAATTGTGCGTACAATCTGGGATTCCCCGCCAGCTGGCGGGGATGAACAAATTGATTAAGCTTTTTAATAGACAGATTTGTTGCCAAATATCAACTAACGAATAACATTTAAAAATTAACTCAAAATGAAAACACGAAATATAAATTTAAATCCAGTAATGCTTTTTGCATTTGCAATTTTATTTACCGGAAATGTAAATGCCCAGGAAAAGAAAAGTAAAACCGAAACCATCGAGATAAAATCTTCGGTAGTTTGCGGGATGTGCAAAGAAAAAATAGAAAAGGAACTTGCCTTTGAGAAAGGGGTAAAAGCTATTGACGTAGATTTAAAATCACAGATTATAACAGTGACTTTCAATCCTAAAAAAACGAATGAAGAGAAAATAAAAGTAGCCATCACCAAAATTGGTTACGATGCGGATGATTTGATTGCAGAAGATAAAGCATACAATAAATTGCCTGCATGCTGCAAAAAGGATGTGGCACCACATTAGAAATGTTGGGTGACAGATGTTGGATGACGGGTGATGTTTTCTGTTGACTTGGGGTCAACACCTCACGATTAACTTCAGTACTCCTGACCTGCTTGTTGTTTTTCAATAAGTTATTAGATTTTCATCCTAATCTTTATTGTTGTATAAACCAGATTTCTCCCTCCTTGCCCGCTGCTTCGCTTTGGCTGGCGGGTCGGTCGAAATGACAAAGTTGTAATTTATTGGATTGGGGGAAAGGGAAAGCGGGCGCTCCGCGCCCGCTTTCCCTTTTCCTACTTGACAGTCATGAACTTTGTCATTTCGATGGAGTGAAGCGACTGAGAAACCTATTTTTTTTCCTTACAATCAACTTGTTACAAACACTTGTCATTAGTAGAACAATGAAAACCAATTGATGATTATCGATTAGGGATTTTTGATTTCAGATGTAAATGAATGCTACACATCAAAGAAAACAAGGCCGCTGAGGAAAAAGCAAAGTAAATAAAAAGCCGCCTTTCTCCCGGAAGGCGGCTTAGTTTCAAAATCAAACCAATTAATTAACTCAAAAAAAAAACCATGAAAAACTTAAAACTGAAACACTTTATTTTTATAACGGAACAAAAGTTTGCTTGATAATAGATTCCGTTGCAAGCAACAGAATGATAAATGCAACCAATAATACATAAAAAGCTGACTTCGAATTGAAGTTAATCCAGTCTCGGGTGCTTAAGGTAATGAGTAGATTTCGGATGCTTTGCATAATGTTTTTTGTTGATTGTATGAATAAGACGAGGGCATGGTAAAAAAGGTTGCGTGCCCTTTAAAATTTTATTCCAGTTTTTTATTCTAACTCAATTCCGTTTTCATTATCGTATATTCCAGGTGATTCACTTTCTACTGATCTTGCCATCAAAATTGCGCTCCAAAACACCATTAATCCAAAACTCCATTACTCCATTGCTCCAATCCTCCACTTTTATTTCCCTTCCAACGCAACCATTTTTTTTAATCAAGCATCTAATAATAAATCGTTAAAACCGTTCTTTGATGGAATTGACTAAATTTGCTTTAGTCAATCGTATTGCAGCAATCTCAATTTCAATTATTGGTTTGGACCAGGAGCAACTCATAAAAGGATGTATTGAAGGAAAGAGCAGGGCACAGCAGGATTTATACACGCTGTTTGCCGATGAAATGTTCGGGGTTTGCCTTTATTATTCACCTGATCATGCCCTGGCCGAAGATACCCTCCACGAAGGATTTATCAAAGTTTACCAAAACATTAAAGGGTTTAAGGCTGAAGGCTCGTTAAAAGGATGGGTCAGGCGGATTATGATAAACACCGCCCTTGAAAAATTTAGGAAGAAGGCTCCTTTGTATGTGTTGGATAATGATAATTATGAAGATGTCGAGGACGTCGATAGAGAAAGTATCATTAGCAACATTTCGGCTGATGACCTGATGACATTGATCCAGGGGCTCACGCCTCAGTACAGGATGGTTTTTAACTTGTATGCCCTCGAAGGATATTCGCATAAAGAAATTGCCAAGAAATTAAACATATCCGAAGGTACTTCCAAATCAAATCTGGCCCGGGCAAGAATGGTGCTGCAAAAAAAAGTCAAAGAACATTTTTACATATCGCCGAAAGAAATTAATGGCTGACGGAAGAAAAAATATCGACAATCTATTCAGTGACCATCTTATTGGCCACAAAGTAAGTGTACCTGCCGGAGCGTGGGACCGCCTGCATGCTGAGTTGCAGCCCCGCAAGAAAGTGGCAGCATTCTTCTATATCAAACTTGCCGCTGCATCGTTATTGTTGCTGCTTGCTTTTGGTGCCGGTTATCTTCTTTCAGAATTTGGCCCGGATAAAACAAATCTTACTGCTTCTAAAACTGAGACCATTATACCCGATCAGCAAACTGATGATGCTCCAGCCCTTTCCGGGAAAACACCTCAACCAGAAAAAGATGTACTTCATAATGATGCTTTGCTAGAAACTGACAAAAATATGTTGGTCGTTGATGAGGGGCAAAAGGAACATTTATTAGTAGCTGATGCTGATAAAACCACAAACCTGCCATTGCCAAAATCTGATTCAGATAAAAATAAAAATCAAAAATTATTTGAAGCCAATGCAAATCAAGATGATCAGAAAACTGTAGTTTTAAATACAGGCATTGTCCCTTCGAAGGAAAACCCTATTAATAAGACTCCGGTTATTTTAAAAGAGGAACCAGTGGCGGCTGAAGAAATAGCAGTTGTAATAGAAGAGGAAAGTAAGCTTGAAGAAACGGAAGCTAGCGATGAAACAATGGCTGAAACTATCGATCCGCAGTTCACCAATGATGAACTGGATCAGATGACCCCGGAGCAGCTTCACCTTTTGTTGGTTGGTGATGATGGTTATAGCGATGAAGCCCTGGCCTCAGATCAGCTTAAATCCAATCCGAATTGGAGCGTCGGAGGGCAATTGTCCCCTACTTATTCTTACAGGAATTTAAGTGGCGATGCTTTTCAGGCACCGGATGAAAATATCGATCAATCCTATTTTAATGATAACGAAAATGGGCTAACTACCATCG
>CAZBDF010000164.1:0-9107 GCA_964490385.1 uncultured Lentimicrobiaceae bacterium
TTTGAGCTGTTTCTATACTGATGTTTTTCGTTAGGCAGCACTAAAGCAAAATCTCCTTTTCTAAAATTCTTTTTTTCTCCTGATTCAGTTACCAGACAACCTTCTCCCTCAATTACATAGTTCAGGTGCTCAAAAGGATGAGTATGATACGGAGTATGTCCATTGGATTCTATGCTGAAAACTCTGAATGAAAAAGTTGGAGAACCATCAGCAGAGGCAATAGGTACTTGCTTAAATACATTTTCTGCGCCATCCATTTTTGCTTTAACTTTAGAAATGCTATCTATATTGATGATTTTCACGTTTTGTCCCTCGTTCACATTAATTTATGGATAAGTATAATTATAGCTTAAAAGGTAATGTTTTTCCAGAGTTGAACGTTCTCTTGAACCTACAATATATTAAGAGGACATTTCTTTCAAGATTGATTGTAATTATTAAGAAACTTTGAGATAGCGTTAAGGTTTTTTCCTATTGCTGTTTCATCAGACAAAACAATTCCTTTAAAACCGTTTTTTTCTGTATCGTACAGGTGAACAATCTCAGAACGGGTAGGTTCTGAAAAATGGGTCATGTGTTCCAAGACCTGTCCAGCGAGAAAACAGTCATTTTTTAAATTTTGAATTTGTGATACGAAAACTGACTGAAGACGACCCAACTCAAATATTCCGGCCTGCGCACCAAGATCACCTCTGCAAAACCAAATTTCATCAAATTTACGATCTAATGAAGCGACATTATCAAGTGCTTCTGGCCGTTCAATTTTTGCAATAATGCGGCGATTGCCTGTATAGGGTCTGATTTTATTTACTTCGTCGCCGTCATGTGCAAATGAAAAAGCATATTCAGTGAAGTTAAATTTTTGTGACAACTTTATAATATTATGGTCTTTTTCAGTTAATTCGTGGAACGGTATTGGGTGGTTTTGTCTATTAAGCCCTTTGTTCGATGATAACGGACCATTTTGCATGGTCAAAGCTTCTGCCCTGTTTTTTTCAAGTTTTGTTATTTTTAGAATAATCTTTGCATCGTTAAGGAAAATAATATCGCCCGGAGTTAATACCTGAAAGAGAATTTACTTCCCGGGCAAATCCCAATGATTCATTCCCGTAATTGATCGCTGTTTGAAGATAGTCCTTTTGCAGGCTTTCGGAAATGCCGCGTGATTTGGCCTTGCTGATGTAAAGGTCAGCCATATTTTTAAGGCAGGATGCCATAGCCAGTTTGTTGCCCTGCTCTTTATTGATACGGTAAGCTTTATTGATATATTCCAGGGCTTTATCATAGTTTTCCAATTCCCTGTAAACATCGCCAATTGCATTGTAATTACTCGACATAATGCGGGAAATCTTCAAATCTTCAGCAATTTTCAAAGATTCAATAAAATACTCCAGTGCCTTTTCATATTTTTTCATTTTCTCATAGGTACTCCCCATATTTGAAAATGTGATACTGGCCATCACCACATCATCACTTTCTTTGGCAGCAGTGAGGGCCTTTTCTTTGTATTCAAGAGACGTTTCATAATTACCAATCTCTTCGTGAATTCCCCCGATAGTTAAATAGCATGACCCGGCCCGTCTGACATCGCCCATTTCCTCGAATTGCTTAACCACGCCAACAAGGTACTCAAGTGCAGAGTCGAAATTTCCCTGTTTAAAATACAACATCCCGATATTGGCAGTAACATTTGCAACTCTTTGGGTATTGCCCAAATCATCTTCAAGATCTCTTGATTCCAGAAAGTGGTTCAAAGCATTGTCAAATTCTCCCCGGCCGGCATTAAGTTGTCCAAGGTTGAGGTGGCACTTTGCCAGATCGGCTTTATTTCCTGTTTCTTCAAATATTCCTTTCGAAATCTCCAAGGACTCCAAAGCCTGATTCAACTCACCCTGGTCTTCATATATCGAACCAATGCTGAGGTATGACTTTCCTATCCAGTTTTTATCGTCCGCTTCCTTCGCCAGGGCAAGCGATTGCTGAAAATATTCAAGTGCCTTGTCAATATTTTTATGGTCATCATAATAATCTCCCAATTGATAATTGGCTTTAATCCGGAAAGATTTATCGTCAGATTCCTGTGCAAGAATTAAAGCATTGGAAAGAAAATAGAGGGCAGTATCTGGGTTCGATTTTGAAAAATCCTGCCCGAGAAGCAACATCAGTTCTATCTTTTTGGCATCCGTATTAGCAGTATCAAGCGCTTCAATTAGTGAGTCAGTTTGCGAATAAACTTTACCCCAAAAGCTAAGCAGAAAGAAAAGTAAGAAGAAATAAAATATTTTTGATTCAGTTTTAGAAAAAAATGACAAAATCGAAATTCCTGATAGCATAAACGTTGCAGGTTGCAAGTTGCAAAGGTGCAACCTGAAACCTGTAACCTGCAACGGAAAAACATTAACTCCGTATGTTGAATTCAATTTAAACAAATTATTAATTAGTTTAGTAAGTTAAACCTATTTAAATAAAACTGGTTTTATCATGGTTGATAATTTTGATCTGACAAGAATTAACAAATTTAACCATAAAAGGCTTGGGTAAACATCAAATATTTAACATTTTAAGAAAAAATGTTATTGGCGATGTGGATTTGGAGACCTACAAAAACTTCCAGGTTGATGTTTTACATCCACAGGTTGATGAATTAACACTTGTATGGGTAACCGTTGAAAACAACTTGCTGGAAAAGTGGGAATACACCAGTGTGGATCCGGGAGTTTATTTTGCCAATTATGAAAGTGCTGAAGGTAGCAGGACTGAGAAGATTATAATTCAATAAGACTTTCTTTTGTATTTTGATCAATAACGCAGAAGTTTGACTTTATCGACGAACACTAAATTATTTTTTTGCTATCGCGATAGAAGATGCCCCGGAACAGGACAAACAATCTGCTGAAAAGAAATCCAAGCACCATCCCAAACAGCCCGCCACAGAAAATATCTGCCGGATAATGAACACCAAGATAGACCCGTGAATAGGCTACAGTTGCAGCCCAGAAAATGATAAAGACTGCAAAGTATCGGAATTTATCACGGAGTAATGGAATAAGGAAAAAGGCCAGTGCGAATGAACTGGCTGCATGGCCCGACATAAAACCATAGGGGCCGCCGCAAGCATTTTTAACGGTATGCACAAGGTGGCCGATATGCTCGTCATGACAAGGACGGGGGCGCTCAAAGTAGTTTTTAAAAAATACGGTAACCTGGTCGCTGAGGGTAATCATTATGGCAACCAAAATTAAAACCAGGATTGATTGCTTCTTGTACTTTTTGATGATGAGGTAAATAAACCAGGTGTACATCGGAACCCAGATAAATTTATTGCTCACCCAATACATCACAAAATCAAAAAAAGAGTTGTGCAATCCGTTAAGGAAAAGAAAAAGTTCCTGGTCGATGTTTTGTAGAATTTCAAGCATCGCTTAGATTATATGATGTTTTAGAAATGTCAGGTGTCAATTTTGAATTTTAACTACGGATTATCAAATTACTTGATTTAGACGCGGATTTTCACTGGTTTGACGGGTTTTTTTATCCGTTACATCCGTGATGATCCGCGTCACATCTTCACAATAGTGTTTCTTTCCCAAATAAAAATAGAACCCTTCGTTTCATCGGCCTAAAAACCCACTCCTATCAACATGTTTAAGATATGACATTTCCGATGTTACAGCCTCAATTTTCAAATTAGAACATCATCAAATCAATTAAGTTCCTTCCAAATCATATCTTTCAATTTTTGCAGTCCCTGGTTTGCAACTGAAGAAATAAAAATGTATGGGATTTTTGGTAAATCCTTTGATATTTCCTCTTTAAGTTCATCATCAAGTAAATCCGATTTTGAAATAGCCAGCAACTTTGCTTTATCCAACAATTCAGGATTGTATTCTTTAAGTTCGTTCAATAGGATCTTATATTCCTGTCTGATGTCGTTGCTGTCGGCAGGGACCAGGAAAAGCAACATTGAGTTGCGCTCGATGTGCCTCAGGAATCGCAATCCGAGCCCTTTACCTTCGTGAGCACCTTCGATGATTCCGGGGATGTCTGCCATTACAAATGAACGGTGGTCACGATACTCGACAATCCCAAGGTTAGGCCTTAAAGTGGTGAACGGATAGTCAGCGATTTCGGGTTTTGCGGCGGAAACCACAGATAATAAAGTTGATTTTCCGGCATTTGGAAACCCAACCAGGCCAACGTCAGCCAGTAATTTCAGTTCTAAAATTTTCCAGAATTCCTGACCTTCTTCACCAGGCTGGGCAAATTTTGGTGCTTGATTGGTTGACGATTTAAAATGATCGTTTCCCAGGCCACCTCTGCCACCTGGCACCAAAATCCTTTCTTCGCCCTCTTCCGTTATTTCAAACTCAAATTCTCCGGTTTCGGCATCGCGGGCAATAGTTCCTAAAGGTACATTTAGTATGGCATCTTTGCCAATGGCACCTGACCTGAGCTGACGACTTCCCGCCACACCATGTTCAGCTTTAATGTGTTTTGTGTATTTGAGATGTAATAATGTCCAAAGCTGGGCATTTCCCCGCAGGATAACATGGCCGCCCCTGCCGCCATCGCCACCATCAGGGCCACCTTTGGCATTGCTCCTCGACCGTTCAAAATGCGCCGAGCCAGCCCCGCCGTGGCCTGAGCGACAATTGATTTTTACGTAATCTACAAAATTTGAATTGCCCATATAATTTTGATTTATTCAACCCTGCATGGATTGCATGTAATCCTTCTTTATTCCAATTTCTTCTGGTTGTTGAGACAAGTCATGCCTTGTCTCTGCCAGTTTGATTCCTACTCTTCCACCACCTTATAAATATCCGGATAATTCCTGGCCAGGCCATCATAATCCAAACCGTAACCAATAATAAAATCATTGGGTATTTCTATTCCGATGTAATCAATTTTGAAATCTTTTTGAAAAGAATCAGGTTTAAAAAGAAATGTTGCCAGCTTAACCTCTGCAGCCTGCAAGTGCTTTAGCTTTTCGATGGTGCTGGCCATAGTTATCCCGGTATCAATAATATCTTCAACAATTACAACTGTACGGTCGGTAAGTACCTCGTCCAATCCAATAAGTTCGCGGACAACAGAAGTCGTTTTTGTACCTGCATACGAGGATAGTTTAACAAAAGAAACCTCACAATCAAAATCCATTTGCCTCACCAGGTCTGCCGCAAAAACAAAGGCTCCATTCAACACTATCAAAAACAGGGGGTTTTTGCCTTTAAGGTCCTTGCCAATTTGCCTGGCCATTTCATTCACGGTTTCCCGGATTTTTTCTTCTGGTATTGAAATTTCAAAAGTCTTGTCGTGAACTGTTACCTGCTTTGCCATTTTTTGTGTATTTTTATCTTATTATTTAACGCTATACCTGGGACACATCTGTTTGGAGAAGAAAGCTGTATGTTGGTGAAAAGTTGAAAGTCTATTGAAATATCCAAACAATAATTAAGACAATGCATAACCCGCAACCCACATCCTGCAACTCCTTACCAATTTTTTGCAAAGATAAGGGGAAAAAAGAGAATCATAATTTCAAATAAGTATTAAATTTGCGCATCGCTTCAAAAAGAGATGGATGGTAATGGCTAGATTAATTTGAAAAAACTTTTAGTAGTTGATGGCGAACTAATGTCATTGGTAGTGATGGTGGGTATTTGTAAAGAAAAAATGTGATTATTTAGTTAGTTGAATTGTTTACCAAATCCAAATCACCCCTTCCCCGCCCCTTCCCCTCGAGGGGAAGGGAGACCAGCCGCACAAGCGGCTGCAGGAGCTGGTGCGGTGGCATCCTCCCCCTCGAGAGGGGGAGTTAGAGGGGGTCTATGATAGAAGCTATTATTGGAGTTGAAAGTAGTGGCTAAACAATTACGAAAAAATAATGATAAATTCCGATGACAGCGAAGCTAATTGACTGAAAATGACAGCAAAGCCAAGTGACCACAACATAAGCGAAATAAAAAGTACAAAATAAATTACAAAAACATGGACCCAACGGTTAGCATCATCATGGGCAGTACATCGGATTTACCGGTAATGGAAAAGGCTGCTAAAATTTTGGATGAATTTGAAATCCCATTTGAAATGAATGCACTTTCGGCACACCGCACTCCCGAAAAAGTTGAGAATTTTGCAAAATCAGCCTATAACAGGGGCGTAAGAGTGATTATTGCGGGAGCAGGAATGGCAGCACATCTTCCTGGTGTAATCGCTGCTATGACACCAATTCCAATTATCGGTGTTCCAATCAAGGCCACCCTTGATGGTATGGATGCGTTGCTTGCTATAGTTCAAATGCCCCCGGGTATTCCGGTTGCAACAGTTGCAATCAATGGAGCGCAAAATGCCGGGATACTTGCTGTTCAAATCTTAGCCACTGGCAATGAAGAACTGCATCAAAAAGTGATTGATTACAAAGAAACCCTTAAAGGAAAAATTGTTAAGGCCAACGAAGATTTGTCGAAGGTCGAATATAAATTTAAAACTAACTAAGGGCCCAGACAAGTATTGAAGAATTATTTAACCATCCCTACAATGAATTAACCCCCATACCCCATGAAAGTTAAAAAAGAAACAGCACTTAAAATGGCACAATTTCTATTGCAGATCAAAGCCATAAAATTGAATTTGGAACAGCCCTACACATGGGCTTCGGGTTGGAAATCGCCCATTTATTGCGATAACCGCATCACCCTTTCTTATCCGGTTATCAGAACATACATCAGGCAGCAATTTGCAGAACTTATAAATGATGACTTTGGTGATATTGATTTAATTGCAGGGGTTGCCACCGGCGGAATTGCACACGGTGTGCTGGTAGCACAGGATATGGGGCTTCCGTTCGCTTATGTCAGAAGTTCGGCAAAAGGACATGGCCTTACCAACAGTATCGAAGGCGTGGTGGAGTCAGGTCAGTCGGTTATCGTCATCGAGGATTTGATTTCAACCGGCGGAAGCAGCCTCAAAGTAGTTGAAGCTTTGCGTGAAGCCGGGGCTAATGTAAAAGGTTTAGTTTCGATTTTTAATTATGGTTTTCAGGTCGCCGATGATACATTTAAGGATGCCGGTTGTATAGTTCATTCGCTTTCAGATTATAACTTTCTTATTGAACAAGCTCTGGCCGATGGTTTTAACAGGGAAGCAGATATGGCAATATTGAAAAAATGGAGGGAAAATCCAGCCGATTGGAACAATAAATAATTAAACCTCAAATAATAGATTATAAAAATAAAAGATTACCAATCATATTTTATGGCAAAATTTAAGAGCGATATTACCGATATTCAAACTACTCCTGAAAAAGTATTTCCGTTTTTGGGAGATTTAAATAACCTGCGTTTGATTATGCCCGAACAGGTCGAAAACTGGACTTCAGATAATGATGAATGTTCGTTTTCCATCAAGAATTTGGGCAATTTGGGCTTAAAGAATGGCAGGGCAACTTTCCCTGAAAAAATTTCTTTTGCATCTTCTGGCCAATCGAAAGTGACTTTTGAACTAATTTTCAGTCTAAACCCAGTGGGTAATGAAAGCCACTCAGCCAGTTTCGAAATTATAGCTGAGATGAATTCGATGGTAGGGATGATGGCCAAGCGCCCACTTACAAACTTTGTTAATCTTCTGATAGTAAACCTAAAATCCCTAATTGAAAAGTAAATAATTCGAAACGATATTTCGTTTTAACTAAAGTGAATTTCTTTGAACGTAATTCAACAAAACTAACAAACCACTAAACTGTGAGATTATTTAGCTTCCTATTGTATCCTTTTGCATTGCTTTATGGCCTGGTTACTTTAATACGTAACAAGCTGTACGATTGGCGTGTGCTGAAATCTACAGGCTTCGGATTTCCGGTAATTTCGGTCGGAAACCTGTCAGTTGGCGGAACAGGAAAAACGCCACATGTAGAGTATTTGATTAAATTGTTGATGGGCGATTATAAGGTTGCCACATTAAGCAGGGGTTACAAAAGAAATACTAAAGGTTATATCGAAGCAGGGATGGGTTCGGCGACCTCTGAAGTTGGGGATGAAGCCGTACAAAAGAAACAAAAATTTAGCGAAGTGGCAGTTGCTGTTGACGAAAAAAGGGTAAGGGGCATAGAGCTACTTTTGGCGGATCATCCCCAAACAGGAGCAATCATCCTTGATGATGCTTTTCAGCATCGGGCAGTAAAGCCGGGATTGAATATTTTGCTCACCGATTTCCATAAACTTTACCCCGAAGATTACCCCATGCCCATGGGATCGTTGAGGGAATTCAGAATTGGGGCCAGAAGGGCCGACATGATTGTAATAACAAAATCACCTACTACCCTTTCGCCCATAACTGCACGAAGGATCGCTTCTTTGATAAAGGCCCGGGATCATCAAAAGCTCTATTTTTCGTATATTAAATATGGACAAATCACCCCAATTCCAGGATTGAAAAACCTTCCTGATTTAGCGAAAGCAATAAATAATATCCTGGTGTTTGCCGGTATTGCAAATATGTATCCGCTGGTAGATCATCTTAAAAAGATGGCCAATCAGGTGGAAGTGCTGCGCTTTGGCGACCACCATAAATATACAGACAGCGATTTAGCGAAGATCAAGGAAACTTTTGATGGTATGTTTACCAAAAATAAGATCATCGTTACAACCGAGAAAGATGCCATGCGGCTGTTTTTTCCAAAAATTCCGGATATTTTGAAAGACCTCCCAATTTTTTATATCCCCATCGAAATAAAAATCAACAGGGATTACAGAACAGAATTTAATGACCAAATAATAAACTATGTTAAAGAAAATTCAGGAAACCGTTAATTATATTCAAGCGCAAACTGATATTGCACCAAAAATCGGAATTGTACTGGGCACCGGACTTGCCAACTTCACCAATGAGATAAAAATTTCATGTAGCATCCCTTATGATGAGATTCCAAATTTTCCGGTATCTACCGTAAAAGGTCATCATGGGCAACTGATTTTTGGCCACATCCACGACACACCGGTTGTTGCACTAAAAGGCCGTTTTCACTTTTATGAGGGTTATTCCATGCAGGAAGTAACCTTTCCGATAAGGGTGTTGAAATTTTTGGGGATCGAACACATTTTCCTTTC
>CAZBDF010000165.1:0-9045 GCA_964490385.1 uncultured Lentimicrobiaceae bacterium
GGGATTGCGGTTTACACGCCCAATATCACCCGGCAGTTTCAATTGGATATCCGAAAGCCCGAAGGTGTGGATTTCTCAAAGGGAAAACTCTTGGTACGCTACACCAATGCCGAAGGGGATACCGAAAATTTATTGGCCGAAAAAGAATTATTGTTGGAGTAAGGTTGACAAAGGATTCAAAAGATAAAAAAATGGTACTACCACGAATTTAATGGAAAGAAGGATGAATTTAGGAAAAGATTAGTTTGTCATCAAAAGGGCTTGAAGTCTGAAGTTTGAAGACCGAAGCCTTTTAACTTCGGGCTTCGGACTTCGGACTTCTGGCCTTTATATTCTAAATTAGTAAACATCAGTTTTTTTTCTCCACTAAAATAACAGTAGAACCAAAAAAATGAAACATGACAATCAACAAATAAAAAAGACAACACAGCTATTGCAAGCTTCCGGCTTGCAGGCTGTGTTGTTTTTTATGTTGATGTTTTTAATTGGGACCCATACAACTCAAGCGCAAAACACGCCCTTTCCCCCACCCAATCAAATACAGGTTTTTGGAATGCAAGCCTTGAATTTCGGTTCTTTTTCGACAGGGGCAAGCGGTGGAACAGTTATTATTGGTTTCACAGGATCGCGTACTTCTACGGGATCGGTGATATTAATGGGAGGAGGCTACAACCAGGCGATTTTTGAGATTAAGCTCATACCGGGAAGGTTGGTGCAAGTTCAAATGGGACCGCAGGTTTCACTTACACGCATTGGTGGTAGCGAAACCATGAGTATGCAGGTTGGCCCTTCGGATAAGGGAGGTAGTTTTGTAACCAGTGGAGGCCATCCCTTTTATAACGCGGTAAAAGTGGGCGGAACCTTGTATGTGGGCAACAGTGCAGCCAATCCTGCCGGTGCTTACGAAGGGCAGTTTAGTGTAACTTTTATTCAGGAATGATTTTTTTCGATCCTTTATACCTCTGTGCCTTCGTAATTTCTATTTTCAACCACAGGGACAATGGGGCCCAAAGATTATAAAATCCGGCATAACTTACTGTGGAGTTTTAAATGGTAACATGTGGAAATCAAATTACCTCATAATTGTTTTTTTTCTTTTGTTTGCGCTTAATCCGGCCAAGGCCCAGGATTTGGGCGATGACTATGAGGAAATATTGGTGTTCCTGAAAGTACAAGGCGTTGGGGGATATGAGGTCACCAGTATTTATTCCTACAACGACGGCCGCCTTTTGCTGCCCATCACCGATTTGTTTACCGCCCTGCGTATCAATCAGGAAACCTCCGAAAGATACGACTCCATCACCGGGTATTTGTTGCAGGAGGAAAAACATTACATCATCAACTATCCCGAGCGTTATATTGCCATAAACAGCGATACCATCCGGCTCAAAGAAAACGATATCTTAAAAACCAGTTTTGGGCTGTATCTTTATACGGGGATGTTTGGCCGTGCCTTTGGCCTCTTTTGCACTTTCAATTTCAGGGCCCTGAGTGTGGATTTGAAAACAGATCTTGAGCTACCGGCTATTCGCGACATGCGCCTGGCACAAATGCGCAAAAACATCGAGATGATTACAGGTGAAGTCCATGTGGATACCACCTACGACCGGAAATACCATTGGTTAAAATTTGGTATGTTCGATTGGGCCTTGAATTCAACACAAGTAAGTGGAGGAGCTACCAATACCAGATTATCAGCCGCCATTGGTGCAGAGGTCTTGGGTGGCGAAACCAACGCCCTTTTAAATTATTCGACCAACAGTAAGTTTAACTTGCGTAACCAGCAACTTACCTGGCGCTGGGCCAATAACAAATCCAAATATATCCGACAGGTAAAAGCGGGTAAACTTAGCCCCGGCTCCATTGCCTCAGTGTATGATCCATTTTACGGGGTAACGATCACCAATACACCCACCAGTTATCGCCGCTCCTTCGGGGAGTACGAACTTACCGGTTACGCCGAACCCGGCTGGACGGTAGAGCTATACATCAATAATGTGCTTATCAATTACAAAAAAGCAGATGCCTCTGGATTTTATAGTTTTATGGTCCCCTTGGTTTATGGTGCTTCAGAAGTGGTCGTAAAACTGTATGGGCCTTACGGCGAGGAGCGGGTAGTAGAACGGCCCATGAGTATCCCCTATAACTTTTTGCCCAAAGGGGAATTTGAGTATGTGATTAAGGGAGGTTTGGTTGACGACAGCCTAAAATCAGTCTTTACCCGGGCAGAGGGCAGCTATGGTGTAAACCGTTTCATGACCCTTGGTGGCGGGATGGAATATTATTCCTTTCTAAAAAATACCAGTGGGATCCCCTTCCTCTCGGGATCGTTTTCACCCACCCCTAATTTGTTGATCACCGGTGAATATGCCAATAAAGTAAGGGCTCAGTTTTTGGGTAGTTACCGCTTAAGTTCCAATGCGACTTTTGAGGTAGGCTACGCCAGATTTGAGCCCGGACAGGAAGTAATCAGGTTTAATTATCTCGAAGAACGCAAGATCAATATTTCGGTGCCGGTAAATTTATTGTTCTTTAAAGGGTACACCCGATTGGGTTTTAAGCAAAATGTGTATGAAAATTCCAACTATAACACTGCCGAATTTTTAATTTCCAGTACATTCGGACCTGTGAGTGTAAACCTCACCTCCAATGCAAACTGGACCGGAACCAGCGATGTATTTTTCAACACAAGCATTTCGGGGAGCATGAGGCTGGGCCGTGGGTTTACGGCCCGTTCATCCGCACAGATCGATATCAATGGGCCAAGCATTATGTCGTTTAAAGCTGAGGTGGAAAAGCGGATTACACGCATGGGTTATGCTTCAGTTAATTATGAGGAGAATTTGCTGAGCAATACCCGTAGCATAAATGTTGCTTTCAGGTACGACTTGCCTTTTGCACAAACCAATGTGTCGGGCAGGTTTAGCAACGATGGGATACAAACCACCCAGGGCTTGCAGGGTAGCCTGGCCTTTGGTAGCGGCAATGGATATGTACATGCCGATAACCGCTCAGTAACCGGGAGGGGCGGACTTACGCTAATTCCTTTCCTCGATATCAACTTTAATGATATAAAAGACGACAACGAACCGGTGATCCCCAATATAGATTTACGCATCAATGGAGGCCGTTATCTCAATCGTGAAAAAGATTCCCTGACCCGGGTCATGGACCTGGAACCCTATTCCAGCGTTTTGATTGAGCTGAATAACGATGGTTTCGAAAACATTGCCTGGCAACTGCGCGACAAAGCCATCCGCGTTTACATCGACCCCAACCAGTTTAAAAAAGTTGAGATACCGGTTTATCCCATGGGCGAAGTTAATGGGATGGTCTATATTAGGAAGGGTAGAAGCCTTATGGGACAGGGCAGGATCCTCATCAACATTTTTAATTTGGAAGACGAATTGGTGAAAAAGATCATGAGCGAAAACGATGGCTACTTTACTTTCTTAGGGCTGGCTCCCGGAGATTATTATGCCAGCCTGGATTCCACACAAATGACGAAACTGGGATGGAGCTTTAAACCCGAAAAGATGGAATTTTCAATACAGCCCTCGGAATGGGGCGATATTGTAGATGGTATTGACTTTACGATTACCATGCCGGACAATGACAAAGCGGACGCTTCCCAAAATAAGAAACCTGCAAAAGAGGTACAATCCCCGGCTCCTGCCCCCAGCAAAAAACCCATCATTGAACAGGAAGGAAAAGCACCCCGGAAAGCAATTAATACTCCGGAGGTTCCGGCAAAAAAACCCTACGGAATATTTAGGGTTGAGAATGGAAACTATTTTGTGCAAACGGCATCTTGTCCAACCATGGCTATTGTCCAGCGGGAATTCGCTAAAATTGCAGATATTTCAGATTATGCAGCCGGTATCGTGCCTGTGGGCGATAAACTCAAGGTAAGGTTTGGGTATTTTAAAACCAGGGCTGAAGCCAGGGCTTGTGAAAGTGTTCTTAAGGACAAAAATGTGGATTGCTTTTTAGGCATCAAATCTTCCCAACAGGAAACATCTCCTGCCAAACCAAAAGAGGAAGTAGGCGGTGTGCCCGAATTGAATGTTAATGCAGGTAAATATTTTGTACAAACAGCATCCTGTCCAACCATGGCTATTGCCCAGCGTGAATTGTCACGCGTTGCTAATTTAACAGCTTTCCCTTTAGGTATTGTAAATATTGGAGGAATATACAAAGTCCGCTTTGGCTACTTTAAAAGTAGAGCAGAAGCAAACTTGTGCCTGAACACCTTAGAAAGTAAAAATATAGTTGCTTATATTGGTATTGAGAAGTTATTAGATTAAGGTTTTGAGTCAAAGTATTTTGGTCCTACTGTTATTTTAGTTGGAAGCAATAAAAAATATGTAATAATTGTCATTAATGGTTTGATGTCCGGTGACCGGCGACTGAAAGGAGTCCGTATGGATGTCCGATGTTACTTTGTCGTCAAATAACGGAATTTCTGTAACTTACACATCTTACATCCGTCATCCGACACCTGACAATTAACATATGTTAGTATGCAAAAAATAGATGTCTTTAAACCCTCCATTAAATTCGTGGTAGAACCAAAAATTTCATGAATTTGCTACAATTATTTCGGTACTCTGTACCAAAAAAACACAATACCAAACGGGAGAAGATTGCATACCCCATTATAAGAAATTTGGCATCCTACTCAAGATTGAAGGATAAGGGCATGTTCATTATCAAACTTACCGGTATCCCGTAACGAAGTCCCGGGTTCCATCGTGGCATTTGCTCAACTACCCTCAGCGCTTCATTGTCGAGGGCTTGATTTACACTTTTTACGACATGGCTGGAATGTATCACCCCAATATCGGAAACCACAAAATCCACATAGACTATCCCAAGTGACAGAAAATTATATGCATCGTTTGGGTAGTGAACTGTTTTAATCAAATAATTAAGCCATTTTTCTTCACCACCGGGAAACTCTGGAATACGTGAACCCGTGTTGATTTGGGCTCCAGAATATATTTCAGGGTTTAACTGTCTTCGTTTTTCCGAAAATGGGCTATAATCATAATTGATAATATGTTTGATGCTGCCATCTTCCTTATAATATTTCCATTCGCCAACCGTATAAGTTTTTTTCAGGAATCCTGAGGATTCCAGGTTCCCATTTTCGTAATAATGACTTCCAATTCCTGTGGGAGTTCCATCACTAAATCCGAAATTATAACATTTTTTCAGGGGAGTATTTTCAGGGCTGTCAGAAATGTAATAGGAAACAATATTTCCGGAACCATCCTTAAGATTGCCACCATTAATCGCATTACCAGCCATGTCGAAAGAATTGAGCACGGTATTGATATTTCCATTATTGTACAAAACTTCACGGTGAAGTTGTCCGTTTTTGAAGTAAATCTGAAAAATCCCTTGTGGTTTCCCATTTTGTGTAGGCTGCACTTCTTTCAATTTCCCGTTGTCGTAAAAAGTTTTTATTTCGCCACTGCCATCAGCAAACCTCCTCACCTCGCAGGCTGGAGAAGTGTTTTCAAAATAGCCGAAGATACTGTCGGTTTTTCCGGCATTATAATAGATTTGTGCCGAAACCTGATCGTTGAGGTAATAAACCCACTCCCCATCTTTAAGATTATCAACATAATTACCTGCAAAATTGAGCTTGTTAGAATAATCAAAAAACTCCCACAAACCGGTTTTTTTGTTGTCGGCATATCTACCAAGAGTGATGAGCGAATCCATAAAAAATTGCTGGTAGGTACCTTCCCGGATATTCCGTTGAGCATCTCTTACAAAATAGATTTCTTTAACAAGGTCTCCTTCGCTATTGTTTTCGATGAGGTGGGTTAGGTATGCCTGGGCAGAAATTGTACTTGATACAAACAAAAGTAGTACTGGGAGTAAAAGTGTTTTCATGATGTGAAAATGTGTTCAATAAAAATATCAGAGTTGGTGAGCAAAAATACAGGTTTTCTTTTAACCTGAAAAATCCATGAAAATTGACAATAGAAACATCAATAGTCCGCCATCTGGCGAGCGGGGCCTATGATTGACACCAAATACCCTCCCCTAAAAATTTGACTAACTCCGGGCTTTAGCCCAAACCTTGATTATTTGGGCTTTCCAACGGAATCCCTTTGGGAAAAGCCCAATTCTACCACATCATTTCAGTCCCTGGCATAAATGCCAGGGCAAGTCAAAATTTGCGTTTTCACACAGACTATAAAAGATGGAGCTATTGATTCGACAGCACTATTTATTCCCGAATTAATCAGATTAGAAATCATGAAGGATAATTTGTTTGACTACAGTTTTAGGTAATCGGCCAGGGTGGAATGAACCTTTAACTTTGAGCGCGGATTGCTTCAAGTTTGTGTTTGTCAATTTTCTTGTTTAAGGTAGGCCTGGTAATTTTCAATATCGAACAAGCCATCATCTTATTCCATTTCACTGAATCGAGGATCTTCTTAATGTGCACCTTCTCTACATCCGCGATCGACAGCAAATTTTCGGTCAGTGGCTGATCCGTTTCAAAGTGATTTCCATAAAAAGGAGGGATATTCTTTTTTTCCAATACATCACCATGCGAAATGATTACGGCTTGGGTCAATGAGTTTTCCAATTCACGCACATTGCCAGGCCAATCATAGGATTTAAGTAGATCTGTAACCCCGTCTTCAACCTTAATTACCTGTTTGTTAAACTTACGGTTCAATTTAACAAGCAAAGACTGAATCAATTCTGGGATATCATCTATCCGATCTCGGAGCGGGGGAAGAGAGATGCTAAACATTTTTAAACGATAGTAAAGGTCTTTCAAAAATTTATTCTCCGCCACCAATGTTTCGATGTCCCTGGTGGTTGAGACTACAAAACGTGCCCTTAAAGGTATGGGATCTACCTGGCCCGGCTTTTCAATTTCACCCTTTTCTAATATATATAAAAGTTTCTTTTGTGATTTTCCTGACAGGTTATGAAATTCATTCAGAAAAACGGTACCCTCTCCGCATAGTTCTATTTTTCCTTTTCTTGCGCCTTTAGCACCTTCTACAGCATCGGCTGAAAAACCAAATAATTCATGTTCCAGTTTTTCTTCGTCATCAGACCTGCAAAAAACCTTTATAAAAGGATACTCACGATTAATTCCGGTATAATGAATAAGGTGGGCAAGTTGATCTTTTCCGGTACCCGGCTCACCGGTTATCACAACATTTACCTTTGTTAAAGATATCCGGCCTATATTTTTGAATATCTCGCGCATAGCAGGTGTTTTGCCAGCCGGAAAGTTATCTTTAATTTCCATGCGGGCCTGTGGGGTAATTACTTCATTCAGGCTACGGCTATGCACGGATGCATTCACCCCATTGCGAACTGCACCCAATAACTCATAGTTTTTTAATGGCTTTTCAATAAAATCGTAAGCCCCGGCCTGAATAGCTTTTATGGTAAGTGTTACATCGCCAAATGCAGTTAACATAATAACCGGAAGCCCGGGATGGGTCCTTGTAAGTTGGCTCACAACTTCAAGCCCGGAGATGCCAGGCATTTTGAAATCGGTAATAACAAGATCAGGTTCAAATTTGCTTACGCTGTCCAGTCCGGCTTCACCGTCAACAGCATTATAAACTTTATATCCGTCCTTTTCTAAAACGGTAGATAAAACACTTCTGATGAAATCGTCATCATCAATCACTAAAACAGTACTCATAGTAAATTTATTTTACACCTTTCGATGCAAAACTATCAAATAAAAGTACTAAAAAAGAAATTTTGGTAAAGTTTTTTTACAATTGAACCATGCATATTCCATATAAGAAGATTGTTTTATGAATGAAAATAAGTTGCAAGAGAAGCTTTCCCCTATTCCTCCCTCAGCGGTTTAAACCCATTCCCCAATACTTCGTTCGCATCAATTACAGTTACAAAGGCTTTGGGATCAATATCCCTGATGAAGTCTTTCAGCATCTGGTACTCGCGGCGGCTGACGGTGGTATAGATAAGATTTTTCTCTTTTTCGCTGTAAAGCCCCTGTCCTTTTATAACTGTGCCACCACGATTGATATCTTTAATTATTTTCATCCTGATTTCTTCATATTGATCAGAAATAATGAACATTGTTTTTTCGTAGGAAATCCCACGGAGGGTGATGTCGATTACCTTGCCGGTGATGAAAATTACAATCCAGGAGTAGAGCGGGATTTTCCAATCACCAAAAGCCGCAAGCCCAACAAGTACAATGGCCGAATCAACAATTATCATTAATTGGCCCAGCGGCCACCCGGTATATTTCTTAATAATCATTGCTATTATATCCGATCCGCCGGATGTAGCCCTTGATCTAAAAACCAGTCCTAATCCAAAACCAATCATTACACCACCAAATACACTGGCCAGTAATAATTGATCGCCCAACTGCAATGGATCGTCCTGCCCAACAAAGTAAGTGAGCAAGTCCATAAACGATGCTGTCAATATAAATCCAAAAACTGTTTTAATCCCAAACCGTGGCCCCAGTATTTTAAGGCCCAGAAGTGTTAAAGGAATATCCATAGTAAGACCCAAAAGCCCGATGGGAATACCGGCAGGCCACCATGAAAATACGCCTTCGGTGAGGTAGTGGATAACGATGGCGATGCCATAAACCCCGCCGGGAACAATTTTATAGGGATTGATAAAGAATACAAACCCGGAGGCCATAATAAAGGTACCGACAACGATAAGGCTGTAAACTTTGAACCACTCTTTTGTGAAGATCTTTTCTTTGGTGATGAATGACATAATACTATGATATTAGGTACTCGGAAACGGGCACAAAAGTATTGGCTTTGGCCTATCAAAAAAGGGAAATTTTAGGTTGGTAAGGATTTGTAAAGGGGAGTGGGGGAAGGGTGTATATGGGGAATAGGGGAAATAAGGTATATAGAGGGGGGCGAATAATTGAATGGCTAAATTATTATCTCATGAAAATACCAAAAATCCCAAAAGAGGAGCGGGAGCGACGCAGTTAAAAGAGAAAGACAATCTCTGAGTAGCTCAAGCTGGTTGGCGTTTTCT
>CAZBDF010000166.1:0-9043 GCA_964490385.1 uncultured Lentimicrobiaceae bacterium
CTATTATGTTTGATAAAGACAATGAAATTGTAATAAAGCAAGCGTCAACCACTGTTGGAATTGATGATGAAAATATTGGACCAAATTCTTTTGCCCTTCATCAGAATGTGCCGAATCCTTCAAACAGCAGTACCCGAATTTCTTACTCACTTCCTGCTGATTCTCATGTAAGTTTATCTTTATTTGATATGTCTGGCAAAAAGCTGATGGATATGGTTAACCGTGCCGAACAAACAGGCACGCATTACTATCAATTAAACACCAGCCGGCTTAAAGCAGGGGTTTATTATTACCGTCTTGAAACTGCATCAAACAGTGCCACAAAGAAATTATCGGTGATAAGATAATTCATCTTATTTTTTCTCATTTTATTGCTGACTTAAAAATAATAAATATCTTTGCGAAGTAACTATCATAAACTGATACTTATTTCAAAATATGGCAAAGCAATATTATAAAGCAATCTACTTCAGTGATTATCCTTCCGAAGATTCTAAAGATAAATCTGTAACATTGGCTTTTAGCGAACCCGAAGCACCTTATTTCTCGAAAGTAAAAGATATGACTACTCAGGAAATAAAGGAACTGATAGGAATGAAAACCTATAAACAACTTGCTTTGTTTGCTGAAAATGAAGATAGGTCAATCAACCAATCTGTAAAACGGCTTATCAAACAAAATCTTGCAGGAATTGATGTTGTTGAAGGCATGTCAAAGAAAGATGTGACATTTATAAAAAGCAAAGATATTCCATTCCAAAGATGGTATCCATACATTGAAGGCTATACTCCTGATTTTGTAAAATCAATAATTAATAGATTTGAAATTAAAGATGCTTTAATTTATGAACCCTTTGCAGGAACAGGAACAACTTTAATAGCTGCAGACGCCTTAGGTTTATCGACAGTTTATTCTGAGGTTAACCCCTTGTTACAGTTTTTAATAAAGACTAAAATTAGAGTTTTACGAGCAAAATATATTGAAAGAAAGAAGCTGCACAATGCCCTTAAAGAGATTGAGGTAAATATTTTGCAGCTTCTTGACAATTTTCAAGAGGATAAGAAATTGAAGGAATCATACAAAACTATTTTTTCCGACAGTAAATATTTTCCTCAAAGCAATCTCAGCCAAATTCTGAAACTTCGTTCATATCTTGATATTATAAAACTTGAAAATGAGTTATTGTCAGATGTTTTGACAGTTGCAGTTATATCATGCCTACTTCCGGTTTCATATTTAAAAAAAGCTGGTGATGTAAGATTTAAAACTCCTAAAGATATCGCAAAAGGAATAAAAACACTGAAAGATGTCTTACCTCAAAAAATTGCAGAAATTGCAGAAGATGTGAATAATTTCGAGTATTCATTAAAAAATAGTCATGAACAAATTCTATCAAATGCTAAGAATATTGGCAGGGTTAACGAGTTAAAAATCGGGGCAATAATAACCAGTCCACCTTATTTGAATGGGACAAACTATTTTAGAAATACAAAAGTAGAATTATGGTTTCTTCGCTATTTACAATTTGAAAATGATTTAAGGTTATTTAGAGACCAAGCATTAACAAGTGGAATTAATGATGTTAAAAAAGAATCTGGCAATAAAAAGGGGCTGGATATTTCATCAAAAAGTAAATTGCTCAAGTCAACATTGGTTGAACTAAATAAAAACAATTACGACTCTCGAATTCCCATAATGGCAAAAAGCTACTTTGAAGAGATGTATCAGATTTTTAGTGAAGTAAAACCACATTTGGAATCTACAACAAAAGTAATTATTGATATAGGCGATTCCATTTTCTGCGGAGTTCATATTAATACGGATGAAATTCTGATAGAACTTTTGATGGAGCTTGGATATGTATTGAACGACAACAAGGTACTTAGAAAAAGGCGTTCAAGAAATAAAGAAATACTTACCCAAAACTTATTGGTATTTGAAACTACTTTTAAGAATGGAAAAGTGAGAAATATTAATAAGGTAGCATTTTGGAATAAAAACTGGAATAGTTTCAAGGAAGAACTCCCACACCAACAAATTCCATTTTCAAGTAGAAACTGGGGACATAACAACCACTCACTTTGCTCTTATCAGGGAAAACTAAAACCTGCTATTGCACATCAATTGGTGAAAACCTTTGTCCCTGAAAATGGCTCAATGCTTGACCCATTTTCGGGTGTTGGGACAATCCCATTTGAAGCCTCTCTTTCCGGAAAAAAATCGTATGGTATAGATATAAGTTTACCTGCATATTATATTTCTTATGCTAAAGTAACAGCTTCAATTGCATCGGAAAGAAATAATTACCTGAACGCTTTAAATAAATTTATCAAAGAGAATAAATGCACGAAAAAGGAATTAAATGAGACAAAAAAATTTGGCTATAACAAAACATTAGCCGAATACTATGAGGAGAAAACATTAAAGGAGATTCTACTTGCCCGAAGATTTGTAAAAGAGAATTATCCAAATACACCAAGTGAAATGTTGGTTGTGTCTGCACTACTTCATGTTTTGCATGGCAATAGGCCTTATGCCCTAAGTCGTAGGTCGCATCCAATTGTTCCCTATGCACCATCTGGTGATTTCATATACAAAAACCTGATAGAAAAGGTTACTGAAAAATTGGAGAGGGTAATTAATGCAGAACTTCCAATAAATTTTAGAAACGGTATAATATTCAATCAGGACACAACAGCTATTTGGCCACAAGAAATCAATAATATTGATGCCATTATTACATCACCGCCTTTCTTTGACAGCACAAGGTTTTATCTTGCAAACTGGATTAGAATATGGTTTGCAGGTTGGTCAGAAATTGATTTTAAGTATCAACCAAACTCATTTATTGAAGAAAAGCAAAAGAAAGATTTTACCATTTATGAATCGATTTTTCGTCAATCAAAGGAGAGATTAAAAAAAGATGGGGTATGTGTATTACATCTAGGTAAAAGTGTGAAATGCGATATGGCTAAAGAACTTCAAAAAATTAGTAAGCGTTGGTTTAATACTGCTGATTTATTTGATGAAAGCGTTGCACATTGTGAATCACATGGTTTTAAAGATAAGGGTACGGTAACGTCACATCAGTACTTAATACTAACTTAATTCATCAAACCCAAGCAATTTTTTGTTCTTATCTGTCAGGTTAGGTACAAGTTCATAAACCAATAGAATCTTCTTGATTTCCTTTATTCTTTTCGGTAAATCAGATTTTTCCCTTACTTGCAAGTATCTTTCAACGCCCCTGTTGACATCAATATTATGATTCATTATAGGTTGTTCGCTTGAAATCAAATCAATATTTGCACCTGTTATTCTGGCAAGTTCCAACAATTCACCGTTGGTATAAAATTCACTTGGCCACATATCTCTTTTATTTTCATTTGCATTCCGGGAAAGTAAAGCTGCATTTTCTGTTTTTAATGGATAAAGATATTTGGACGGCATAATATGGTCAATTGCCCATGCACTTCTCTTATTAATATCTAATCGCTTTTTTGTTTTAAAGCACATTGAATCAAATCTATCGAAAAGCTCTTGAAAATCAATGGTTTCATTTTCTTCTTCAATAAATAAGTCAGCAATCCTTCTTCTAACAGCAGATTCATGCAGTTGTTCTTTACTCCGTTTTGGATTTAAAATTGCATTAATTGCTCCTTTACAACTACGACATTCCATTTGTTTTTCCAGAGGCCCCCAACCTGCATGTTTACTAAAAGCATGATTGGGTAGAATTCTTGAACAGACATTACACTGCTTCCAATAAGATTGCTGATTTTCAGTAGCAATTCTAAAAAAACCTTCCCAAAACCGTAAAGCCGTTGTAGAGTCTGAGGTATTATATTTTTGTTCCCAATTTGTAAACGGCAAATCAGATTCTTTCGAGTGAATGAATCCGCAGTGTTCACATTTCCAAACTGCATTGTCAACTGCTTCAACGGGTGATAGCAATTCTTGACCAATTTTGATGTAATTCATTTCTTTACAACCAATACATTTGTAGGCCACCCAGGCATCGTGATACGGAACTCCTTCAACCCTTGAAATACCAGTTATATTTACAGTTTTTCTTCTTGCCATTTAAGATCTACTATTTTTATAAAAAACAAATATAGTAATTAATAGCTATACGTATTTCAACTTTTCAAGAATCTGTAATTAATGCCTATTAGTCATTCTAATGACTTTCGTATATCAATTTGTTCTGCTGTAGTTGAAAATATTTAGGAAAAGTGGAATATGTTTGGTTATAACCTAATTTTTTTTGGTAACTAATCAGACTGGAACTCCCTGATCAATCCCAGTGTTGTGTCGTCGACTGTTTCCGTGTGTAGCATCTAAGTTTGTTTTTATTGATATTGAAAAAACTTACTACAAAATTCATTGTTTTTGGATCAAGGTAGCCAATCTGCTCTATTTCGCTTACTAATGTTTGAGAGGTGTATGTATGAAGAAGGAATTTAAACTCATCAAGATTACCGAGTGTAAGTATCCTTTCGATGATAATTCGTTTGTGTTTGATTACATCAATCGTAGTAGAATCAATATCCCAAAACAATTCCTTTCTTAATGGAGGCATGACAGATTTGATATGTTTAAAAATAATCAACCAATTTCATATGACGAAATCGATTATTCAAAGTTAATAAAAAAACCAATTCCATACATATAGAATTGGTTTCTTTTTAAAATGAGTTACTGATCTATTCCTCGATCAAATCGAATCCCTGGCAGGTACAAAACAGGTTGCGGTCGCCATAGGCATCGTCAATATTAGTTACCGGCGGCCAATACTTGTCGGCTTTGCTGCAGGAAATAGGGAAGGCTGCTTTCTCACGTGAATAGGGTTTGTCCCAATCTTCGGAAGTGATCATACAAACAGTATGTGGTGCATTTTTTACAACATTGTTTTGCCTGTCATATTTTTCATCTTCTATTTCAGCAATCTCTTTCCTGATCTCAACCATGGCATCCACAAAACGTTTCAGTTCACCAAGAGGCTCGCTTTCTGTTGGCTCAACCATCAGTGTTCCGTGAACCGGGAAAGCAACGGTGGGGGCATGAAATCCATAATCCATCAAACGCTTTGCAATGTCGATGACATTAATACCAGCTGTTTTACTAAACTCGTTGCAATCGAGGATCATCTCGTGGGCAACACGGTTATTCTTGCCGGTATATAAAGTTTTGTAGGATCCTTCGAGTGCATTTTTTAGATAATTGGCTTCTAAGATTGCCATTTTGGTAGCATATGTTAAACCTTCTGCTCCAAGCAATTTAATGTATCCGTATGAAATTGGCAATACCATAGCGCTGCCATAAGGTGCAGAGGAAATAGCAATATTTGCCTTATCTCCACCTGTTTTCACAAAATGATTTCCTGGCAAGAAGGGAGCAAGATGTTTCGCTACCCCAATGGGGCCAACTCCCGGTCCACCGCCACCATGAGGGATGGCAAAAGTTTTATGCAGGTTCAGGTGACACACATCAGCACCGATGAGCCCGGGATTGGTCAATCCAACCTGAGCGTTCATGTTGGCACCATCCATGTAAACCTGTCCGCCATTGTCATGGATAATATTGATGATATCAAGAATTTCCTGTTCAAATACCCCGTGCGTTGACGGATACGTGATCATCAATGCAGCAAGTTCATCTTTAAATTTCTCAGCCTTTTGCTTGAGATCTTCAATGTCCACATTGCCCTTTTCATCAGATTTTACAACCACCACCTTCATGCCGGCCATAACTGAACTTGCAGGGTTTGTGCCATGCGCAGAGGAAGGGATCAAACAAATATTCCGATGTCCCTGCCCGATATTTTGCAGGTAATCGCGGATAACCATCAAACCGGCATATTCGCCCGACGCGCCCGAATTGGGCTGAAACGACATAGCTTCAAAACCTGTAATTTCGCAGAGATCCTTTTCAAGATTTGTAATCAACTCCTTGTAACCCTCAGCCTGATCAATTGGAATAAAAGGATGTAAAGCGGCAAACTCTGGCCATGAAAGTGAAAAAAGTTCGGCGGCAGCATTCAGCTTCATGGTACACGAGCCCAGCGGGATCATCGTGCGGTTAAGCGCCAGATCACGGTTTTCGAGCTTCTTCATATAACGCATCATCTCCGTTTCGGAGTGATAGGTATTAAAAACCTCATCCTGCAAATATGTTGATTGACGTTGAAGGTTTTCAGGAATCGTACTGCGCTCACCATCAAAAATAACAGAAACAGAATCCTTACCAATAAACTCAGCAAAAATCTGTAGCATTAATTCTACATCTTCAACAGCAGTTGTTTCGTCGATGCTGATGCCAATAAATTTATCATCAATATATCTGAAATTGATTTTATCCTTTAATGCAATCTCACGGATTTTTTCTGTATCGCCAATTGAGGGCAATTCAACCAACAATGTATCAAAGTAATGCTTATTGAGTTGTTTCAGGCCAAGATTTTTGAGCCCCTTATCCAGGGCAACTGTATTTTGATGGATGTCAACAGCAATTTCTTTAATGCCTTCAGGGCCATGGTAAACCGCATACATTCCGGCCATAATCGCCAGTAGCGCCTGGGCTGTACAAATATTTGAAGTTGCACGCTCACGCTTGATATGTTGTTCGCGGGTTTGCAATGCCATACGCAGGGCAGTGTCGCCATTGGCATCTTTGGATATACCGATAATTCTTCCAGGGATGTTGCGCTTAAATTCTTCTTTGCATGCAAAGTAAGCTGCATGTGGTCCGCCATATCCCATTGGGATACCAAATCTTTGGCTGGAACCAACAGCAATATCAGCACCCCATTCACCGGGAGGCGTTAACAAGGCAAGGCTCATCAGGTCGGCAGCAACAGCAACTACTGCTCCGTTTTGGTGTGCTTTTTCAGTAAAAGCAGTATAATCACGAATCGCACCTTTTTCATCAGGGTACTGAAGTATGGCACCGTAAACTAAAGCATCAAATTCGAACTGCTCATGATCTCCAAAAACTAATTCTATCCCCAAAGGCATTGCGCGGGTTTTCATTACCTCCACGGTTTGAGGAAATAATTTATTGGAAACGAAAAACTTATTTACGCCGGATTTAACGGCCGCACGTGACCTCGCGTTAAAAGCCATGATCATGGCTTCGGCAGCAGCAGTACCCTCGTCGAGCAAGGATGCATTGGCCATTGGCAGACCGGTTAAGTCGGCAATCAGGGTTTGGAAATTCAGCAGTGCTTCCAGCCTACCTTGCGAAATCTCAGCTTGATAAGGAGTGTAAGATGTGTACCAGCCCGGGTTTTCCAGGATATTCCTTTGGATGACACCGGGTAAAATGGTGTTGTAATATCCCAGTCCGATGTATGTTTTATAAACTTTGTTTTTGGATGCGATGTCCCACAAATGCGTGAGGTACTCCTGTTCATTCATACCCGCCGGAAGATTGAGGGCCTCTTTCATTCGAATGGCTTTGGGCAGGGTTTCGTCAATCAATTGATCAAGTGTTTCTACGCCGACCATATTCAGCATTTCAGGTAAATCCTTTTCATTGGGGCCAATATGGCGCTTCACAAAGTTGTTTGTTAGCATCTTACAAATCATTAAATGGTTATAAAATAATCCCGTTATTTAAGCGGCAAAAGTAAAAAACTTTGCTGCAAAACGAGGCATTGCTGTTAATTAATTAACGCTAAAGCTAGCATACCATAACAACAATATTTTCAAGGTTTTGATTGGGAGAATAGAGGGGGAAAATCAAGGTGGACAACTAACAATTTCTTGCAGAAAGAAATCGATGAATTGATAAAGACGAAATTAGAAATAGGTTGAAGCAACTCGGCAAGCCGGAATTAGGCAGGGCAATAACAAATAATCTTTTCAATCAATCATTTTTAGCAATTCCTGAATTTCTTGATTTGAAATACTTTCCTTTTCTGATTTATCAAAGACCGTTAGCATATAAACATCCTTAAATGAGATGAATTTTCGACTTAGCCGTTTTGCTTGTTTGTCGAAGTAAGGTATCGTTTTTATCCTATAACTCATCTAACAATTCTTTTGCAGGCCGGGCTTTTAGTTTTCCCTGTTTTACTAAGTTCAACTCCTTAACTGCTTGTTTCAACCCTTCAAGTATTTCCTTTTTGGATTGATCACCAAGTTCTTCTTCTTCAAGGCCCTTAAATTTTGTTTTAAGATTTTCCCACTCCTGGATGGGGATAAACACACCTGTCGTTTTTCCCCGATAATCTGATATATATTGTAAATTCATTGTGACTTAAATAGTTTTTGAAACTTGGGTTTTTACAAAGATACCATTATTAAAAAAATGGGTGATAGCTATTTCTAATGGGTGAAGGGCAAATTACCAGGGTTCTAAAATTTCAATTTTCCTTTTTTCCCGTTAGTTCACCTGTTTCCCTTTCGGGCAAGTAGTTGTCTTCTGAAATGACTTTTTTCCCTGATTCTTTTTCAAGGGCAATTCTAGCGTCTCCAGCTATCTTGCCTCCTTTATGTGCAGCAATTTTGTTTTCTGGAAATCCTTTTGCATCCGTGTTCCTTGTAATTTCTGTAGTTGAGGCTTCGCCAAGCATCGAAAAAATCAATTCGAGGTCGTTCATGTGATCGCGAAGATTTTGTCTTTTCAGCCCCTTTACTTCTTTATACTGTGAAGGGCTTAACCCGAAAGTAGCTTTGGATATTTCTGCTGTTAAAATAGCATACTCAATGCTTTCTTTTACCCCACGCTTTTTCCATTCATCTGTCAATTCATCCCGAATGGCAATACTACGCATCCTCTTTTCTATCCAGTCATCTGAATAACCTTTGGCTTTGTAAATCTCTCTTGCACGTTTTGATGCTAACTCAGGGTTTTCAATTTCTTCCAATCTTTCATACCCGACCTTTGCAAGCCAACGTTTGAATGGTTCCGCTTTTGGAGAAGGGATTGATTGGATAATCCTGAATAGTCCTTCGGCATTGGCACATTGTATTTTTCTCTTTTTGCCATCAGCAGCAATCATTTCAAGGGGGGTACAAATTGTACCCCAGTTGGAATT
>CAZBDF010000167.1:0-8996 GCA_964490385.1 uncultured Lentimicrobiaceae bacterium
AAACCGCAGAATACTAATGTATTTGAGGATTTGGATTTTGAGCAACAACGCAGAATTTGGGCTTTATAGACGGACACTATTTAGTGTCCTTTGGCTTTTTCATGATGGCATAGATGCCTATGCCATATCCGATCATCAACAGGATGGGCGACAGTGTTAACCTTTGAAAATTGAACATTCCATAATTGAAAACATTCGGATCGTCAGAACCTCCGCCAATCATCAAAACAAAGCCAACAACTAAAAATCCCAGCGCAATGAGGAGCCATTTGTAGTTTTGTTTTCCAAAAGCAAAATCTTGTTTGTCAATCAATGATTTTGGCTCTGCAGGTATTGAAGCCTTTTTGCGTTTTTCTTGTTTCATGTTTGTAAATCAATTTATTCGGGCGCAAAAATAGTTAATATAAAGCGTCGGAATTGGTTTTTAAGTATTTTTTTACGGCAAAAAAATTAGATAACCATGAGACCAACACACCAAATACAACAAGACCAACAAATATCAGGGTGATGAATTTCATATCGCTTAACACTGCAATTTCCGGGATTTTGTTTTGGGCAAGATACAAAAGAGCGGCAAGCAAAACAACGGATACTGCCCCACCTGCCAGGCCCTGTAACACACCATTGATGATAAATGGCCTACGGATAAACGCATGGCTTGCCCCCACCAGCAACATACTTTTTATAAGAAACCGACGGGCAAATACAGCCAGGCGAATGGTATTGTAAATTAACAAAATGGAAATGATGAGTAAAATTCCATTAAAGCCTGCCAACACCAAGCCAACCTTCGATATATTCCGGTTGACCAACTCCACCAACGATCCCTGAAAATCCACTTCCCTAACGCATGCTTCTTTGAGTATCTGACCGCGTATTGCATTTATGCTGTCGCTCTGTGTATATTGAGCATGCAGGTAAATGATGATGGTGCCGGGTAAAGGGTTGTACCCTAAAAAATCGACGAAATCTTCACCAAGATCTTCCTTTAGCTTTTGGGCTGCATCTTCTTTGGTGATCAGATCACTGGATTTTACAAAATAAAGACTATCTATACTTTTTTGGAATTGGAGGGCATCAACGCTTGAAACGTCATCATTTAACAACAACGACATTCCAATGTTTTCGCGCATATATTCCGAAAGCTTACTGGCATGGAAAACAATCAACGCAAGCAGGCCCAGCATGAAAAGCACCAGTGAAATGCTGAAAACAGTTATGCCGTAGGATGTGCGGTATCTTTTCCGGCTATATTTTTCCTCAAATTTTGTCATGCCAATAACGAAAATCGGTTTAGGCTAAGATAATATCATCAACTTTTCCCCTGATAATTTTCCAGGTGGCTTCACTCATTTTAGCCCCCAAAACTTCAATAACTTTTCCGGCAAGTAATGAGCCTATTTGTCCGCATTTTTCAAGAGGTAAATTTTTCGCCATACCAAAAAGAAATCCTGCTGCATACAAATCGCCTGCGCCGGTAGTATCGATGCTTTTAGCTTCTATCACACCAATTGTATGAACTTGCTCACCCTGTTTGATTAGCGATCCTTTCTCGCCAATCTTCACTATACTCACTTCGCTGGATATAGAGATTTCATGCAAGGCAAGTTCAGGATCCATATTGGTAAAAGCTTTTGCTTCATCTTCGTTGGCAAACACAATATCCACATAATCAGCGATGATTTCCTTAAGAAATTCAAGGTTGTCCTGTACCACATCAAAGCTGGCAAGGTCCAGCGAAACCTTTACATTGTTTTCTTTGGCCAAGGCAACTGCTTTTCTTAATAGTTCGTGGTTTTGAACCAGGTATCCTTCGATATGAAAAAACTCGTAGCCGGCAAACATTTCCGAAGAAATATCATCTGCTGATAATTCGATGGCGCAGCCCAGGTTAACAGCAAAGGTACGCTCCGAGTCGGGACTAACCATCGCTACTGCCAGTCCGGTGGGGGCAACTCCTTTAAGAAGAAAAGGTTTTATCCCGTTATGCTTCATGTCGCCCTCCATGATCTTACCAAATTGGTCGTTTGCAACCTTTCCAATAAAACCAGTGTCCATGCCAAGGTTTGCAACACCATTCATTGTATTTGCAGCCGAACCGCCGGGGGCATGTTCTATCGGGAGATGCTTCACTGCATCCATCAATCGTTGAATAAACTTTTCGTCAACCAGTTTCATTCCGCCTTTCAAGAGTTCAAAATCATGTATAATTTGATCGTCTTCAAGCTTTATCATAATGTCAACAAGGGCATTGCCCATTCCAAGAATTTTTGCCATAACAGAAGGTAAATTTGCGTTAATTGATATTTATTTACAGAAATTGTGAAAATATTTCACAAAAGTATTGGTATTTTCCAAATAGTGTCTATTTTTGCACTCGCTTTTCAAAAAAAGCAGGCGTTCATTTAAAAGGTAATATATTTCTCCTTAGCTCAGTGCCGTCCTTGTGGACGAGCATCCACGAAAATCTATCAAAATCACAGATTTTGAGATTTTCGGGATTGGTTAGAGTTCCGCACGTGCGGAATTAATCAGAGGGTCAAGAAGGGATTATCTTTGAAATGCTTTTTATTCCTCCTTAGCTCAGTGCCGTCCGTAAGGACGAGCATCCACGAAAATCTATCAAAATCACAGATTTTGAGATTTTCGGGATTGGTTAGAGTTCCGCACGTGCGGAATTAATCAGAGGGTCAAGAAGGGATTATCTTTGAAATGCTTTTTATTCCTCCTTAGCTCAGTTGGTTAGAGCATCTGACTGTTAATCAGAGGGCCCTTGGTTCAAGTCCAAGAGGAGGAGCTTAAAACTAAAGCCATCCATTATTGGGTGGCTTTTTTTATTTTTGCCTGTATGTATTACATTTATTTTCTCTACTCCAAAAACTTCCAATTTACAAACAGAACATCAAGAATCTTTTATTTGTTACCAATGGGACAGAATTTCATTGCGAAATATGTTAAGTAATGTCAACAAATAACCACAAAAGAATTAAACCCTGCACGGCATTTATAGAGGACATTCTTAAGTTATTGATAATTTATTTCTTCAGCAAATTAATAGCCTATGAAAAAACTAAAACTGAGTGAACAGGATTATATCTAATCAATTATTCCATTCACCCAAGCCTAAAACATTTAAGGTTATATCAATGTCTTGTGTTGGTCTTATTTCGTCAGCCGCCGGATCATCGACATATAAGCGCACTATTGCGCCACCTACAAAAGCAACTTTGTTTTTTAGGTTTTGAAGTGCTTCGGCAACTTCTGCTACTACAGCAATATTGATGATCCTATTCTCCAATTTGCAAACGTTTTTTTAGTACAGTAACAGCCATTTCTTTTTCTCTGGCCCTACCTACCCGCAAAGCATCTACCAATGCAAGCAATTCATGCAAATCACTATCTTTTAAAGCAGCACCCGGTGCAGATACAAATAATGGAATAATACTATGGCCACGAATATTTCCTTGTGCGTATGGCCAAACATAATCTTCAGAACTCTGTATTTTTTCTTTTAACGGTGAAGCAGAATGGGAGGTGGGAATGCCACGAACTACAGGACCCGGTTTTTGGGGAAATACATACTTGATCCCATATAGCAAAAACTCCATCAATCACCTAAACAATTGCAATCATAAATAATACTATTAACGAATTGACATTGGCCAAAAGACTGCCGACTGTAACCCGGGGAATGTGGACTGAAAAAACAACATCGACTCGAGGAAGGCACAAAGCTTCTTTTCGTTGGCCCTAAGATTGGGTATCTTTTCGTTGAGTTTTTCATAAAAATCGTTGTGGGCCTGCTGAAAACGTATATCGAATTCTGTCCAGGCATCCTCTTCGGTGGTGGATTGTAATTCCTTAATAATTTTCTCGATAATACCCTGATTTGTAAGGTCAAAAGCCTTCTAAAAAAGGCCATGTAATTCGGCGTTGATCCTGTCGATAACATAACCTAAATCTTCGGGCTTAGTGGTAAAGTCCATCTTGTCCACATTAACGATCAACTTCTTGCCGATATCATAACCTTCGATCCAATTTTCATAGCGTTCGTTCAAACTTTTTAAATAATCGAGCCTGATGGATTCTTCGTAATCCCTGCCACGTTTTTGGATTTGGTTTACAAGCGTTGGCACACTTGCTTTGAGGTAAACGAGCAGATCGGGAGGTTGAATAAAACTACTCATCAAATCAAAAAGATCGCGGTAATTGTCGAAATCCCGGGTTGTCATCAAATTCATCTCGTGAAGGTTGGGGGCAAAAATATGCGCGTCTTCATAAATGGTACGGTCCTGTATTACCTGTTTCCCACTTTCCCTTATTTTAATGATCTGCCTGAAACGACTGTTCAAAAAATAAATCTGAAGGTTGAATGACCATCTGCGCATATCTTCGTAAAAGCTGTTGAGATAAGGATTGTCATCAACTGATTCGAAATGTGGTTCCCAGTTAAAATGTTTCGCAAGCAAAGTGGTAAGGGTTGTTTTTCCTGATCCGATATTTCCGGCTATAGCTACATGCATAATAAAATGTTCTTGAATTTTGATATTGGAAATCCTGGATAAAGATACACAAGAAATTTGTTTGGGTGTCCCTGATGTTGACAGATCAGTGTAAGTTTTTATCAACAATCGAATTTGTAAACCCACAACTTTTTTGATACCAGCAATGTATGGGTGCAAAGGAGAAATGTTTTTTTTGACTGCAAATTCCAGGGAAAAGAGGAAATAGGGTGTATAGGGGAAATAAAGTATTGGGTATTGGTGAAAAAAGGTGTAGGACCAAATATCATTAATTGATCTGAAGATTGAAATTCAAACAACCCCGCTCTTGCTCTTTGCCCTAAGCCCTCTGCCTTCCTAACTTAAGCTCACTCCAAATCCCGAAAAATCACAAATCTATGATTTGTATTATTTTTCGAGGATGCCCGAAGCAAAGCTTCGGCACTTTAGTTCACTCCAAACTTTAGGCACTCTTTTCCCCATCAATCATCTTCAAAATCTCATCCACATATTTCCGGTCGTTTGATAAACGCGGAACTTTGTGCTGTCCGCCCAGTTTGTCGCGCTTTTTCATCCAGTTGTAGAATGTATTTGGCGGCATATGCCTTACAATCGGCTCACGTAAAACCATGCTTTTATACCTTTTGGCTTCATAGTCTGAATTGAGTGATTTCAGGGCGTTATCAAAACTGTCTATAAAAAAGTCAGGGTTATCAGGTGGTGTATCAAATTCGATGAGCCACTCGTGTGCAGCATTTTCACTGTTGTTAAAATACACCGGGGCTGCGGTATATTCGGTAATAGTAGCATTGCATTTTTCGCAGGCAGTACTTAAGGCTTTTTCTGCATTTTCGATGATGATTTCTTCGCCAAAGGCATTGATGTAGTTTTTAGTACGACCCGTAATTACAATGCGATACGGGTTAACCGAAGTAAATTTCACTGTATCTCCAATCAGGTATCTCCACAGACCACCATTGGTCGAAATTACCACAGCATAGTTCCTGTTGATTTCAACACCCTCAAGGCCCACTGTATGCGGAAATTCCTTGTCCAATTCCTCCATTGGCAAAAACTCATAATAGATTCCATAATCCAGCATCAGCAACATATCATGATGGTCGGTACGGTCCTGAATACCAAAAAATCCTTCAGAGGCATTGTAGGTTTCCACATAATTAAAACGATCTGACTGAATGAGTTTTTTAAACTGATCGCGATAAGGGCTGAAGTTTACTCCCCCATGAAAAAAAGCCTCAAGGTTTGGCCATACATCCAAAAGGTTGTCTTTACCGGTAATCTCCAATATCCGCCTGATCAGCACCAGCGCCCACGATGGCACCCCTGAAATACTCGTCACATCATGCTCGCTGGTAACACGCGCCATTTTTTCGATCTTACTTTCCCACTCATCCATCAGGGCGATGTTCCGGCGAGGTGTTTTCCTGAGTTGTACCCACAGCGGCAGGTTTTGAATTAAAATGGCCGACAGGTCGCCGGTGTAATACGATTCGTTGTTCACTTCGGTGATGGTGCTGCTGCCCCCCATCGCAAGGCCTCTCCCACTAAAAATTTGTGAATCAGGATAATTATGAAAAAATATAGACAACATATCCTTCCCGCCTTTAAAATGACACTCTTCAAGGGCTTCACTACTCACCGGAATAAACTTGCTTTTTTCACTGGTGGTGCCCGATGACTTGGCAAACCATTTAACGTCAGTATTCCAAAGTAGGTTTTGTTCACCTTTTCTCAGGCGATCGATATAGGGTTTTAGGTTGTTGTAATCGCTAACAGGCACACGTTCTTTAAACTGTTGCAAATTAGTAATCGACTTATAACCATACTTTTTTCCCCATTCAGTATCCTTACCTGCAGCAATTAGTTTTTTAAACCATTCCATTTGTACATCATGTGGGTACTTGATAAACAATTCGATTTGATGTATCCGTTTTTTCATCAGCCACGAAAGCACTGAATTGATAATGGGCATGGATAAGGGTATTTAAGTTTAAAACTAAATTTTTAGGCAACAAAGTTACAGTTTAATGCCACGAATGCACGAAATAATAAAATCCAAAATATTTGTGCTTAAATTGAGAAAAGCATCTACTTTACAGGCATACTCTCTATTAGTGCTTACCTTTGCATAGAATATCCAAAAAACTATGGTCATTTTTCCAAATGCAAAAATCAATTTAGGATTATCTGTTCTTAAAAAAAGAAGCGACGGTTTTCATCAAATTGAAAGTGTGATGTACCCAATTTCCATCAATGATGCACTTAAACTGATCATAGCCCGGGATGAGAAATTTGGGTTTTCGAGCTCTGGGATAAATATCCCGGGGAAATCGGAAAACAACCTTTGTATTAAAGCCTGGAAATTATTACAGGCTACCTACAATTTGCCTGAGGTGAAAATTCATTTACACAAGGTTATTCCAATGGGTGCCGGCTTAGGTGGTGGCAGTGCCGACGGTGCATTCATGATCAAATTAATCGATCAGGTTTTTGGATTGAATTTATCTGTGGGTAGGATGGAAGATTACGCCCGTCAATTGGGAAGTGATTGTGCATTTTTTATAAATAATCAGGCGGCATTGGCTTATGATAAAGGAGACCAATTGAAGCCTGTTGAGCTTGACCTGACGGGATATTTTTTAATCCTGGTCAAGCCGGATGTCCACATCAACACAGCTGAGGCCTATGCCGGTATCATACCAAAAGTTCCGGAAACCCCGATGGAAGAAATCATTCGTTTCCCCATTGAAGAATGGAAGGACCGGCTGAAGAATGATTTTGAAACCCGTATTTTTAAAACACATCCAATTTTGAGCGAAACGAAGGAAATCCTCTATCAAACCGGTGCGGTATATGCCTCCATGACCGGAAGCGGCTCGGCAATTTATGGCTTGTTTAAAAAGGAAGTTGGGTTAAAGGACCGGTTTAGCAATTGTTATTATTGGTCGGGATGGCTTTAGTGGGAACTAATCATTTCCACTGGATTGAATACTGTTTAAAATGCTCAACCCGTACCGGGGGGTGTACGACAAATATCAGGTTAATATTCTCAAAGGATTTTATTTTTCATCAAATTGAACGAATTGAACGAATTTCACCTGCCTTTGGCAGGTGTTAATTCGATTAATCAGCGTAATTCGATGATAATTATTTTGACATGTGGAAATTTGTCGTGCACCCGTACCGGGTTGTTCTGATTCATCTACGATTCTTATTGCTACAATAGCTCAACCCATACTGGGTTGTTGCGATTCTTATGTAAATCTCTTTTACTACAATACCTGAACTCCCCGCTAAAAAAGGGCTGATCATACTAAGTTTCTACACACAAAAAGGATTGCTATTCACTTTGTGCTGCTAAGCGTTCGAAGTTGAATTATCAATAATAAAACCTCCATCGAAAACGAAAAACTATAGATGTTATAAAGTTGATTGGAAAACTTCGAATTTGCTTTTGTCATAGATTATGCTTCGCTAATTGCTCTCCGCCCTTTGCTCTCCGCTCTATGCCCTTTGCTCTCCGCTCTATGCCCTTTGCCTTTACAGTTTTATCAGTTTCCGGGTTTGTATCCCTTCGCTGGTTTTTAGGATACAGAAATAAATACCAGAAGATAAGCCTTCAGCATTCCATTCAATCTTTTGCTGACCATTAGACTTACTTTTGCTTATCATCTCAACCTGCTCACCAAGATGGTTGTAAATTGCTATGCTTATCGCTTCAGCTTGTTTAAGCCCGTATTCGATGCTTACAGATTTGGAAAAGGGATTGGGCTTGATTGAAAAATTACTGATGTTTGATAGCTCATCCACCAATAATCCACACGCGTCTCCCACTTCCTCCAAACTATTGCAGCCCAAAGCATTGTTGTTGATTTCGACAGTGGCGTTTGGGCCGGCCAGGTAATTGCAAATGCTTTGAACATCACAAATTGCCAGTGAATCGTTAAATTGAATACTTATATCTTCAATTGTATTTGCATCAATGTTTATTAGACCTGTAACGTCTGTTAAGGAAACATTATCCTGAATCACCAGGGCACCATTAATAGATGCAAGGGATTCTAATCCTGATAAGGTTTGGAGTGATTCGTTATCATTTATAAATAGTCCATCGCCAATGAAAGCAAGGCTGTCTAAACCCGAGAGGTTTTTTAATAAATCGGCATTCTTAATCCCAAGGCCTCCCCCGATAGATTTCAGGACATTTAGGTGAGCGAGGTTTGTAATATCCGAATTGGCACCCCCTCCAATTTCCACATCCCCTTCAATCATTGTACATTTGTAGTAGTTAATCATAAATCTATCAACCTCTTCCTGGGTAGTAAAACTAATGCCCTCGGGCAGGCAGGAAGCCCGGCAAGCATCATCTATTTCCCCGAAGCTGTTGCAACCAGGGGCATTGTTGTTAATTTCAAATATCCCGGGAGGAATATTTACCGCCAAAACGCACATGTTTTGCAAATCGCAGATTGA
>CAZBDF010000168.1:0-8972 GCA_964490385.1 uncultured Lentimicrobiaceae bacterium
GAAGACCGAAGACCGAAGACCGAAGACCGAAGACCGAAGACCGAAGACCGAAGACTGAGAACTGCCGACTGAAGACCAATGTCAATTAGTTAAGATAAAGGTGATAATTTATGATTGTCGATCAACGATTTTTGATTTAAGATGTTCCTAACTATCACTTGAAAACAAATCAAAAATCAACATTCAAAAATCATCAATCGCAAATAAAATTTTTAACTAATTGACATTGGGCTGAGAACTGAAGATCCCGAAAAGTAGAAAATTTTCAATTTTCGTAACTTTTCGAGGATGTTCCGAATCCTCGGATTCGTGAATTCGGGACTCGAAAAAAAATGAAATCAGAGATTTCTGGTTTTTCGGCACTGAGAAATGCCTTTCAAGCAAAGCACTTTCCGCTCCCTGTCCAATTTTTAGCCCTGGTATTTAAAAATCAAAAAAGCGACGTAGGCAAGATAAATGAACATTATTATTGCTCCTTCAATCCTACTAATGGCTTTGCCTTTTCCGGTAAGAATGAAAATGAACAAGATCAGGTTGGTAAAGATCATCATTCCCACATCGAAGTTCAGATCTTCTTGAAAGGGGAGGGGCTTGATGATTGAGCTGACCCCCAACACCAGGAAAATATTAAATATATTTGATCCCAATGCGTTTCCCAGGGCTACCTCTGAGTTTTTTTTTAATGCTGCAATTACCGAGGTAACCAACTCAGGTAGCGAAGTAGCCACTGCAATAATTGTTATACCAACCAACGCTTTACTGATCCCAAAATCTGTGGCAATAAATACTGCACCATCAACCACCCACTTGCCACCAAAGTACAGCCCGGCAACCCCAAACATAATCAATGCAACGGATTTAAGCACCGAAAACTCTTTAATTGTTGGGCCATTGGGAAGTGCCTTTTCTGATTTTGAAAATCTCCAGGAGTAGAGCAGATATGCCAAAAGCAATACTATCAATACAATCCCTTCAATACGGTCGATGGTGTTGGCTTCTTCAAAGGCAAACAATTCAAAATTTGCTAAAAACCCCAGCATCAAGGCTGCAATAAGACTGATGGGGATGAGGGTGTTTACTGTTTTTTTGTCGGGTTTGATTGGGTAGATTACCGCAGCAGCACCGATGATAAACAGTGTATTCATAATATTGCTGCCAAGCACGTTGGTAATTGCCAGGTCACTTTCGCCCTGTACTGAAGCGAAAATATTGATCAACAATTCGGGTAAGGAAGTGCCAAGGGCAACCAGTGTAAACCCAATGACGATTGGCGAAAGTTTCATTTTTGATCCCAGTGAACTGGCACCATCAACCAAAATATTCGCTCCGAAAACCAAAATAACAAATCCAATTATGAAGAGTACATAAATCATCTTTCAATCGTCACTTTTCTACAGTAGAAGTTTTTTAATCCCAATTCACAATTCACCGTTCACCAAAAATCGAGCTGCCTATGCGTACCATTGTACTTCCCTCTTCGATAGCAATTTGGTAATCGCCTGACATGCCCATCGAAATCTCCCTGAAAGCTTTTGTGCCTGAAAAATATTTCAACTTTAATTCATCAAAGATATTTTTTAAGCGCCCGAATTCATTTCTAACTTGATCCATATCATTGGTAAAAGTTGCCATTCCCATCACACCGCAAATTTCAACATTTTTGAGTGCTGCAAATTCCGGGCTTTCAAGTATTTCGCTTGCTTCATCCATGTCGAGGCCAAATTTGGTGTCCTCCTCGCCAATATGAAATTGCAACATACAACTGATCACCCGGGTGTTTTTTGCGCCTTGTTTATCTATCTCCTTCAAAAGCTTCAGGCTGTCCACGGCCTCAATCATCGCAACAAAGGGGGCGATAAATTTCACTTTATTGCTTTGCATGTGGCCAATGAAATGCCATTGGATGTCCCCGGGCAGTTGGGGCTGTTTGGCGATTAATTCCTGCACTTTGTTTTCGCCAAAAATCCTGTGCCCGGCACGGTAGGCATCCATAATGGCTTCGATAGGTTTTGTTTTGGAAACAGCTACTAGTTTTACTGTTTCCGGAATTTCGGCCTTAAGTTTTAAAAGGTTTTCGCTAACACTCATTTCAAAATTTGTTTTTGCAAAAGTATAAGAAAATCCTTCTCAGAAATTATTCGTTTTGGGAGATGCTAAAAACCTACTGTGAATGAAACTGGTTCATTTAGATGCTTGTTTTTCCAGATTTATTTCCCCAAGTAAGGATTGGTTTAGGTTGAATGTTGTTTGTAAAACTTTTGTGATACCGTTGCAGGGGCAACCTGTAACTTGAAACTTGTAACCTGTAACCTGTATTTGGGTCTCTCTCTTGTCACCGGATTTTTTTGGTTTTTCATAAGACTATTTTGAAAATAAATAGATTACTTTTATGCCTGAATTTATATGATAATTTTTTATCATGAACACACCTGCTACTAAAAAGTCCGGGAGTATCAAAGCTTTCCTGAAGGGTTTCGCTTATGCCATTAAAGGAGTAGTTTATCTATTTGCCTCACAGCGAAATGCAAGGGTGCATTTATTTGCCGCTGTTTTAGTTGTAGCCGGAGGTTTCTGTTTTTCAATTTCAACCACCGAATGGATTGCCGTGATTCTATCAATTGGGATGGTGATTGCCGCAGAAGCTTTTAACAGTTCCATCGAAGAACTTGTTGATATAGTTTCGCCGGATTATAACAAGTCAGCCGGCAGAATAAAAGACCTTGCCGCCGGAGCTGTGTTGTTGATTGCCATTGCTGCCGCTATTGTTGGAGTTGTAATTTTTTGGCCAAGGGTTTTTGGTGTCGTGTGATAACTCAATTCATTTGGATTCAATAGTATAAGAATGAGACAGTTTACTATATTCACGATTATAATTTCCCTTGGACTGTCGAGTTGTTCTTTTAATCCCTCTGACAAAAATGATACACAAGTTGTTCTTCGGTTCTATCAGGATTATAGAAGTAGGGAAAATGACACCATACATCTGATTAGATCAGAAATAAATGATTCGAGTTATTTCATTTACAAATTCAATGATGACACTCTTGTATATTCATTCCATAAGTCGATTATGAATGATTCATCAATCGATATCTTTAGTCATAATTGTCCTTTGGTGTCAGAGAAAACGATAAAAGTTGATAGCCAGTCTTTTAGAATATTGAAATTCTACTATGATATTGAGGGCTCATACGATGAAGAAACAAGTTTTTTTTATCATAAAGATTATGGGCTTTTAGTTGGGTTTAATGACGGTTGGTTAGATTTGGTGTTTTCAATGGAATATGATAGAATTTCAAAAAATTTAATTGACAGTATTATTAGCGACAGGACTGGTTTTTATTTATGGTATGTGCCACCACCTCCGCCACCTGATTCATTAACAATAGAAAAATAGTAATTGTTTAGGTGGTTGAGAGATTTGTTAAAACGAAAACCTTTTTCCAATTGAAAGTCATTTATTGTCATTGATGGTCATTCGTAGTCATTTTTTTCAAATAAAATGACGCGCGAAGCGTAAATAACAATTAATGACAGCGAAGCTAAATGACACAATTGAAATTATTTAAACGAAAGATTCACTTCATTTCTATGCCAGCTAAATAGATGCAAAAAAAACAAAATATATGATCATCATCGCCGAAAGTGGTTCTACAAAAACTGATTGGCTTGTCCTTAAAAACGGAAGCGTCATTGCCACTGCTGCGACTGCAGGATACAATCCAAATTATTTTCCGGCTTCTGCACTCGAAAGTAGTGCAAAACGTTTGGCTGCACAAATTGATGCCAGCGAAGTAAAGGAAGTTTTTTTCTACGGTTCAGGATGTTCGTCAAAACAGGCCAATGAAAAAGTAAAACTTGCTCTTTGTTCCATGTTTCCAAATGCCGAAGCCCTTGTTCATCACGATCTTTTTGGTGCTGCAAGGGCACTTTTTGGGTCGGGATCTGGTATTGCGTCAATTCTTGGTACCGGCTCAAGTTCTTGTTTGTTTAAAAATGGGGAAATTGTGGGTGCTGTTCCATCGCTGGGTTATTTGTTGGCAGACGAAGGTAGTGGCTGGCAACTTGGCCGGATGTTGATCAATGCCTATTTTAAAAATGGCCTGCCAAACGACCTTAAATCACTTTTTGAATCCGAATACGATTTAGAGATTGGTGAATTTATTGGAAAGCTTTATTCAATGGAAAAACCAAATTCACTCATTTCTTCATTTACTCCATTTGTAGTGGCAAACAAGGAACATCCCTTTTTCGTTGAAATGGTTTTAAAATCTTTTGAAAATTTCTTTGAGGAAAACATATTGAAATATCCTTCCTGTCAGAAATATCCCCTGGGTTTTGTGGGTTCAATTGCCTTCTTGTTTAGCGATATCCTTGATAAAGTTGCTGAACATTACGGATTGCAAATTAATAAAATTATAAAAGGCCCTATTGATGAGTTGGTAAGGTTTCACAGTGGCAGTGAATAATTGTACATGTGATTGATGTTTGAACCGTGATTCTAATCTGATCCTAATCTTTCAATCGTCACAATATGGATGACAAGACACTAAATATTTTCAAATTAACTTTAAAATAAACCGATTGTATCGGGAAAACAAAAACCATAACAATGTCGCCCATACGGGCTTGCTTTGCGTCGCAAGTTTCAAGTTACGAGTTGCAACCTGTAACCTGTAACCTGCAACGACTCCGAACTGTTTATAAGCAACAAAATTATCGTTAACATGTTAGCAATAGTGACTTTTTAAGAGACTAACCCTTTTTGTTATCTGGGAATGTAATGCCATCGTATTCATAGTTCATCATGCGTTTTCTGCGGTGCCAACGTTCAAGGGCCAGTTTTTGCATGTCTTCCTGTCCATCACTTTCATCAGTAATTTCGAGTCCAAGTAAAGTTTCAATAACATCCTCCATCGTTACGATGCCATCCACTCCTCCATATTCATCCACTACAAGTGCTATGTGTTCCTTTTGATCGAGCAGTTGTTCGAATAGATTGGGCACGGGGGTATACGCGTAGGTAACCAGTATTTTGCGTTTTATTTCCTTTAATTTCATCGAGAAATTGTCCTTGGCCAATTCTTCTAAAATGCTGTATTTAAGTACATATCCAGTGATGTGGTCGATGTCATCAGCGTAAACCGGGATTCGTGAGAATCTCAGGAAGGACTTTTCCTTAAAAAACTCAGCCAGGCTCATTTCTTCAGATGAGGCAACCAGAACAGTTCGCGGGGTCATAATTTTTTTTACCCTAATTGATCGTAATTTAATCAGATTTGTGATGATCTTCTTTTCTGATTCTTCAAAAACCCCTTCTTCGGTTCCCAGGCTGGTCATGGCAGCAACTTCCTCACGACTCACCGTACTTTCTTCCTTCCCATTTGAAATTATTCGGGTAATCCCTTTTGACAAAACCACCAGTGGATAGGAAATATAAATCATTATCTGCAAAATTTTTGCTGATGGAAGTGCCAGTGACCGCCAGTACATGGCACCGATAGTTTTAGGTATGATTTCCGAAAAAATCAATATCAGAAGGGTGAGCATGGCTGATATCAATCCAAAATAGGCTTCGCCGAAAATGGCCACAGCCTGGGCTCCAACCCCGGCGGCACCTACTGTATGCGCAACGGTATTGATAGTTAGGATTGCTGAAAGTGGCCGATCGATATTTTCCTTAAGCTTTTGAAGTAAAACGGCAGATGTGTTCCCCTGGATTATTTTTGTTTGAATAAATGACGTTGAAACAGAAAGTATTACTGCTTCCATGATGGAACATAAGAAGGAAACAGCAATGGCCAAAAACAAGTAAAAGAGTAGTAAACCCATTTAGTTCAATATTTTTTTTGACAAAGGTAGGTAAAACGATAATTTCTGTTTACGCTAAAGGCTTTTGTCCATTTTATCCTCTTCAGGGTTTAAACATGATCCGATAAACGAGATCATCTGCTCCAGCTCCTCGGGCAAAAACCACTTTATTTCTGTGTCTCGTTTAAACCAGGTTAGCTGCCGTTTGGCATAGCGACGGGTATTGGTTTTGATATTTTCGATGGCGCGTTCAAAGGTGATTTTTCCATCCAGGTAATCAAACATTTCTTTGTAACCAACTGTGTTCAGCGCATTGTGTTGGCGGTACTTTGCGAGGCTTTTTACTTCGTCAAGCAGGCCATCGTTAATCATCTGGTCGGTGCGCTTGCTGATGTTCTCGAATAATTCATTTCTTGGTCGGTTGAGCCCAATCTTAATAATATTAAAATCCCGGACTTTCGATTGGTTCCTGCGTAGTGAAGTATATGTTTGCCCTGTAGCAATGCAAACTTCAAGTGCACGTTTTAGCCGGTTTGGGTTTGCTTTGTCAACTATTTCAAAATATTCGGGGTCAAGGTCCTTCAGTTTTTCTTGCAGGAAAACAAGTCCTTTTTCTGTATGCCAGTTTTTAATTTCGTTTCTGAGTTTATCATCCGGATCAGGTAGATCATCAATGCCTTTGCAAACAGCATCAATATATAATCCTGATCCTCCGGTAAGGATGGAAATAGGTTTTTTGGCAAATAAGTCGGGAAGTACGGCAAGTACATCTTTCTCAAAGCGCGAAACATTGTAATATTCTTCAATAGAAAGATGACCTACAAAATGATGTTTTGCAGCGCTCAATTCTTCTGGAGTTGGAGCGGCAGTTCCTATTTTAAGCGTTTGGTAGAACTGACGTGAATCCGCCGAAATAATATCCGTGTTAAAATATCGGGCAAGTTCAATGGCCATCCTTGTTTTGCCTATGGCTGTGGGCCCAATGAGTGCTATGAGGGTGGGGGCTGGGATTTTCAATTGGTTTTCAGGCATCGCCCTCAGGTGGTTTAATAATCGCCCTCCGGGTCATAATCATCATCGTCATCGTCCTGGTCATCCTTTAGCATCGAATCAAATTCTTTTAGTAACTCTGCCTTCAGCTTTTCAGGATCCTTTTCGATTTTAATTTTCTGTTGCTTGTCATATTTTCCTTTTCGAAGGCTTACTTTCGGGTATTTTGCTTTCTTGTCTGGATTTATTATACCCAACAATTCAAGCTGAAAAGTCTGCATCTGAAGGAAATCATATTCATAAACCATTCTCTGCCCGATTTCATCAAAAAACCTGTCCAAAATAGTTTCGGACATGATAAAAATGGTTTGGACCTGATCATCCGTTTTAAGTTCTTCGTCGGCTTCGCCCGACATATCAATCAAGGTTATTTCGATGAGTTTTTCCCAATTGTCATTCGTTATATGAAATGATGCCAGTTCCTTACCATCAAGTTTAATGGTCTTTATAAGAAATTCATGCAGGTCTTTAAAAGTATGATCCGACCTTACTTCTATTTCCCTGAGGAAATCATCCTGGTTTTCACTCTTCAACCTAAATTTGTAAACCTTCATTGCTAGGAATCATTTTTAATGCTAAAATCAAATTTGCGGCAAAAATAGTATTCAGATAAGAGAAATCAATGTTTTTTTTTCGCAACTTGAAAACCAAGTTTTTCACCCTCGTTGAGCATATAATTGAATGCTTCATCGTAATCATTTTTTATTTCTCCTTCAAGGATGGCCTCACGGATGGCAGCCTTAATAACACCAACTTCGCGGCAGGGTGGAAGATTAAATGCTTCCATAATGATCTCACCGCTTATGGGGGGCTCCCAGTTTCTCAGGCGGTCTTTTTCTTCAATTTCCACAAGCTTTTGCCTGACGAGCTCAAAGTTTTTTTTGTACCGCTTGATCTTTTCAGGATTTTTTGATGACATATCTGCTTCAGACAGGGTCATCAAATCATCAATGTCGTTGCCGGTATCAAACAGGAGTCTGCGTACTGCCGAATCCGTAACAATATCTTCGGAAAGTATAATGGGCCTAAGGTGCAGGGCGACAAGCTTTTTAATATACTTCATCTGGTCACCCATTGGCAATTTTAATCGCTTAAATATTTTGGGTACCATTTTCGACCCCAGGAACTCATGCCCGTGAAAAGTCCAGCCTGTACCTTCAATCCATCTTTTTGTTGCTGGTTTGGCAATGTCGTGAAGGATAGCTGCCCAGCGAAGCCAAAGATTGTTGGTGTTTTTCGAGATATTATCGAGAACAATTAAAGTATGGTAAAAATTATCTTTGTGCCCTCTGCCTTCTTTGTATTCGGCACCTTGTAGTGCCGCCATTTCAGGGAAAATAATCTTTAACAGCCCGGTATCAAAAAGTAGTTTGAACCCTCTGGATGGATTGGGTGCTAAAATGATTTTATTGAGCTCATCTGTAATCCGTTCAATGGAAACAATTTTAATCCGCTCAGCATTATTGGTGATGGCTTTCAGGCTATTTTCTTCAATCGTAAAATTTAATTGTGTCGAAAATCTGATGGCGCGCATCATACGCAATGGGTCGTCAGAATAGGTAATGTTTGGCTCCAGTGGTGTGCGGATGATTTTGTTGTCGAGATCGGAAAGCCCGTTAAACGGATCAATCAGCAAACCATAATCATCTTCATTTAAACCAATGCTCATAGCATTGATAGTAAAGTCGCGCCGTTTTTGGTCATCTTCAAGGGTGCCGTTTTCAACAATGGGTTTCCGGGAATCTCTCCTGTAGCTTTCTTTGCGTGCCCCCACAAATTCAATCTCCAGGTCGTTGAACCGGAGCATTGCAGTGCCAAAATTCTTAAAAACTTTTACCTTGGTATTGTTGCCGGTTTTTTCAGCAACTTTCAAGGCAAGGTCGATGCCTGCACCCTGAACGACCACATCAATATCTTTTGAACTTTTCTTTAGCATAAGATCACGCACAAAACCACCAACCACAAAAGCCTTGGTATCCAATTCTTTTGCTGCTTCAGCAATTAATGGAAATATTGGATTGTTGAGATGTTTATCGAAGTTTAAGTTTTGTGCCTGCATTGCGCTGCAAAACTACAAAAAAGATGGTGTGCAAAAAATTTGATTTTGATGT
>CAZBDF010000169.1:0-8957 GCA_964490385.1 uncultured Lentimicrobiaceae bacterium
GATACATGTTTTCGCTGCTGAACAAAGATGGTGAATTTGGCATACGGCTTTCAAAAGAGTCAGGTAAATAGTTTATACAAGAACATCAATCAGGCATGTTTAAATCCCATGGTGCAGTAATGAGAGATTATGTTTTGGTTCCCGACAAGCTTTTTGAAAATATGGAGTTGCTGTCAGCTTATCTGAACGGGAGCTTCAATTATGTGATGTCGCTTGAGCCAAAGGTATCAAAGAAAAAAGCCCATTCTAAAAAGTAAGGAATTGCTACTAAAGCACCAAAACATGAAGGGTCACAAAACTTTTAATATCACAAGGGTAGTTATTTTTTAATTTGTAGTACAATTCAATTATTCCTGATATGAAAAATATTTTTACTTTTTTAACCGCCATTATCATAGCTGCTTCCGCACAGACTTTACAAGCACAAAATAATGCCAGTGGTTACATCATCACCCCTGAACACGATACTATCAATGGATTTATTCTCGATCAAATTGACGCTGAACTGGGCAATGAAATCCAGTTTAGTAAAGTTAAAAGCGATGCGAAATCAATAAAATATACCCCAGACGATATATTGGGTTTCGGGTTTGATTACGGAAGGGATTTTGAAAGTATGCTGTTCGAAGCGGATTCAAATAGCACGAAAAATGTTTTTGCTAAAAGCGTTCTTCAGGGTCGTATTGATATGCTTGTGTGGCGAAGGCTGAATGGTGATGACCCTTATTTATTTTTAAGAAACAAGCAGTCGAACCGTGAGGTGTTTATGACCAGCCCGCCTAAAAAGAAGGTTTCAAAGGATGCAGAACCTGTTAAGGTGATGGATGAAAATAAGCATATCGGTTTGCTAAACTATATAAAAACTGATGCTTTAAATTCTGTTCCCAATGAAAAGTATTTTAAGTATTCCAGCAAAAAGATTGAGAAAAGTGTCCTGGCCGATAACCTCGCTCACGAAAGGGATTTTCCGGTTTCAGAATACAAGGAACTGAAAAAGTTTACTCATGATTTAACTGTTGGAATGCCTGTGTTATGGGCTTCAAATGGAACTTCGTTTCGCGGAGCCTATTTTCTGAACAGGACACTCCCTGAAAAGTCCAGGAAACTATCATTAATCAGTGGTATTTCTTATCGGTATGTGAAGAGCGATAAAGAACCAGGCACAACCAATAAATATTCTAATCAAAATTTTAAGCAACAATATTTTTCCCTTATTCCGATCGGGGTTAACTTCCATTCCAAATCCGGTTCTGTCAGGCCCTATGGGTACGTGGGGGTTGGATTAGCTTTTTTAATATCGACTGATTTTGATATTGAAAATTACATGTATGTGGGAGACAGCAATGATTTTGCTATTCTACCTGCTATAAACTTTGGGTTTGGTGCAAAAATTAAAGTTGGATCTAATTTTATTTTATCTGAAATTACCCTTGCAAACGGAGTATATCTCAACCTTGGATATTCTTTTTAAAAAATCAAACCGCTTTAAATATGCATCGGCATTTACCATTTAAACAGCAAAATTTCGCAGCGGCTCATTTTGATGTTAGATTGGTATAACATCAAAGGCCGGGTTAATAGCTGAAAAACCGGGTGAGGCCACCCTGGGCCCAGTCTGCTTTTGTAATCCATCACACACGGGTAGTTTTGAATTCTTTTTATCTTTACCGAATTGAAAACCCTTTGAAGGATTTAAGCGTATCATTAGAATTGAATTGATAAAGACAGATGAAAATTCCGTACATTAGAAAAGCAAAAGTTTTACTTTCAATTATCGTATTTGGATTTTTTGTCAGCACCTTCGGCCAAAAGCCCGCGATTACCTTAACTTTCACCGCTAACAAATACGGACAACAAGTCCCATTAAACAGTATCTTAATCAACAACCTCACCCAGGGAGTCGATACTACGCTTTTTGCGCCGGATACTGTGCTGATCCTTGATTATATTACAGGTCTTGATGACAATCAAAGCCAAGAAAATGCCTTGTTGATTTCACAGAATTACCCCAACCCGATAGTTGGAAAAACCTTTGTGGATATCAATGTGCCGGAAAGAGCATATTCTCTCATCACGGTAAATGATATCATGGGCCGGGAATTGCTGCGATATGAAAACCAATTAGAAGCAGGGGCACATTCTTTTACATTTTTCCCTGGCATGCAAAGTGTTTATGTTCTAACTGTCCGGGTAAATCATAAAAGCCAATCAATTAAAATGTTAAATTCTCCGTCTAATACCTTACATGGAGGAAGTTGTAAACTTATGTACAACGGATCACCGGACAAATTGAAAGAGTACGAATCAGTAAATATAAAGGAAGGATTTGTTTTCAATCCTGGCGATTACCTAAGATACACGGCATATTCGGAAAATGGAGAGAAAACCATTACGGATGCACCAAGGGGAAATCAAACATATACTTTTACGTTTGATGTTGTTCACCCCTGTCCCGACATGCCGACAATAAGCGATATCGACGGCAATGTTTATAGAACAGTTCTCGTAGGTTCCCAGTGCTGGATGGCTTCGAACCTAAGAACCACAACTTATTCAGACAATACGCCTATCCCCAATGTTACATCTAATGACATTTGGGATAACCTGGGTTATGGCGCTTATGTTTGGTATAATAATGATGCAAGTTGGAAAGATTGGTACGGGGCGCTTTACAATTGGTATGCTGTTGATTTTACTTATGGATTGTGCCCTGAAGGATGGCATGTGCCCACTAACGAAGAGTGGAATATTTTAACCGACTATATTGGCGGAACGGAACCACCACACGGAGATGAGCTAAAATCGTGCAGGCAGATAAGTTCGCCTCAGCCTGGGGATTGTAATACCTCTGACCATCCCCGGTGGAGGCATTACAACAGGTTAATTTATGGAACTGACGAACACGGATTTTCTGGTCTCCCGGCTGGTTACCGCTACAGTTATGGCCCATTTGCCTTTTTGGGCCGGTACGTTTTCTTTTGGTCTTCCACGGAGTCCTCAGCAAATACTGCATGGTATCGTGGCTTGTATTACGACAGTAGCCAATTTATCCAGGGGAGTACCTTTAGTAAACAAAATGGATTTTCGGTGCGTTGCCTTAGGGATTAGCCCACTTTTGCTGTTTTATGAAAGTTTGCTGTTTTTGAAATATGTATGGCTAAAGTAGCTCAGTGTAGATGTGAAGGATGAAGCTGAAATGCCGCACCCTTATCTGAATAATCTCCCAATTGATTCTTTGCTGGCTTTCACCACACCTTTCTCCGTAATTATCCCTGTAATATATTCAGTTGGTGTTACATCAAAGGCGGGATTGATGGCTGATGAGCCGGGCGAAGCAACCCTGATTGTTCGCATATCACCATTCTCATCCGGCCCGGTTTGGTAAAGTACTTCCTCGTCGCTTCTTTCTTCAATTATAATTTCACTTCCGCTTTTACAATCCAAATCAAAAGTTGAGGTGGGTGCAGCTACATAAAAGGGTACGCCAAAAGTTTTGGCAACAATGGCTTTTTCGAAAGTCCCGATTTTATTGGCGGTATCGCCATTGGCAGCAATGCGGTCGGCACCAACTATCATCATATCCACTTTGCCTTGCGACATCAGCCAGGCACCGGCAGTATCGGGCAGGATTTTATGCGGCACACCTTCGTTTTGAAGTTCCCAGGCCGTCAACCTTGCACCCTGGCTCCGGGGGCGGGTTTCGTCCACCCAAACAAAAATGTCCTTTCCTGAGTTGTGTGCCTTATAAATCGGCGAAAGTGCAGTTCCATAATCTACAAAAGCTAACCATCCGGCGTTGCAGTGTGTTTCGATCTTAAAGCCCGGTTTGATTAATTCATTGCCAAAATCACCAATGGCCTGCGAAGCTACCGCATCTTCATCAGCAATTTTTTGTGCTTCGCTTACAGCATTTTCCTTCGAAATCAAACCAGCAGAAAAAACCCTTTCGATGGCATAAAATAAGTTTCGGGCGGTTGGCCGGGTTGCTTCAATGTCTGCTTTTGCTTTTTGGATAAATTTCTCATCGCTACTCTTTAAAAAAGCCTGTGCCATGGCAAAACCGGCAGCAGCACCAATTGCCCCTGCTCCCCTAACAATCATCGTTTTTATGGCATAACAGGTTTGTAAATAATCTTTCGCCTCAAAAACTTGAAATTGAAACGGAAGCAGGTTTTGCTCAATCATAAAAATCGATCTGCCTTCCATCCAAATTGTTCTGTAATCTTTGTTTTTTACTTTCATTATAGTGTTGTTGCAAGTTACAGGATGCAGGTTTCAGGAGGCTGCGACTTGTAACCTGCAACCTGCAACCAAATGTCTATTTCAGAATACTAATGCATTATTTATTCATCTTGGTTATCAAACACATAAACTCCCATCAAGGAACATCCCTCCTTTTAAATTGCCAAACCGCCACCAAACCACAAACAATACTTGCAGATAGCAGCACAATACTATCCACCACAAAACTCCCTTTTCCCATCATAATATTCTGTGGTTGGAAATAATTGAAAATATTCATTGGTTCAGTGAATTCAATCGCATCCCACAATTGACTTACAAAAAATACAAGGTAGAAAGCCAGTGTAAACATTGCCGCCAGGTTTGCCGAAAAATTGCTCCGCTTGCCAAATGTTGCAAACAAGAGCGTGTAACTCATAATCAGCACACATAATAGCCACAGGTTCGTGCAAATCATCAACAACTTAATAACTATCCCGATTGAGATGGTGTGGAAAGTATAAATAGCCAGCAGCGAACCCGCCAGGGATGCAAGGATGATTATGAAAAGTATAACAACTCCCGTTAGCCAGAGATTTGCAATGACCCACCTACGCTTCACAGGTAGCGACAGTAGCACTTCCATCGATCCATTTTCGATTTCATGGGCGATGTGCTTGACCGGGATGTTTATGGCAATAAAAACCAGCAGCACAAGCACCATCGGGTGGTTAAAGCCGAAAGCAGCAGCGCCATCGAAGGTCAGCATTTTAAAAAAACTTTCATTTAAAAACACCTTGATATTTTCGGGCAACTGGCTCAGGATGGCCTCAAACATTAATTGTGTATCGAAAGTGTCAACCAGGAAGAGGATCAGGAATTGGAACAGACTAATGAAAATCATCCCAAAAATGATACTCCCTCTGTTTGCCTTTAAAATATATCGGGCGTAGCTAAAGTTCTTCATTGGCATCAGTTTTATAAAAATTCCTGAATACTTCTTCAAGCCCGGGTTTGGAAATATTAATGTCCGAAAGTGGCAGTTTTGATAGTTGCTCCAATACTTTTGTAATCTCACCTTCCAGAATAAGCGTCGCTTTTTGTTGGTCGTTTACAACTGTCCGGGTACCTACAATATTCAAATTATCCATAGGTCTTTCAAAACTAAGATGAATGATGAGCCCAAGGTCGGTTTTCAATTCTTCCATCGACTTAACACTGATGATTTTGCCCTTGCGGATAATCGCAAGCTTCGAACAGAGTTTTTCAATTTCAGCCAGGTTGTGGGATGAAATGAAGATGGTTTTGCCTTTTTTTTGTGCTTCAAACAGAAGTTCGTAAAACCTGTCTTGCATTAGTGGGTCGAGTCCTGTTGTGGGTTCGTCGAGGATGAGCAAATCAGGGTTGTGGAAAAATGCCTGTATGATTCCGATTTTTTGGACCATGCCATGCGACAGGTATTTGATCTTGCGATCCATCTCATGACCGGATAGATCAAATCTTTCTCTCAAAGGCTGAAGCCTGTCGGTGGGAGAATTCCTAAGCTTTGCTGCCATTTTTAAAAATTCAATGGCAGTCTGATTTTTGAAGGCGGTAAATTCACCGGGCAGGTATCCGCATTGCTGTCTGATTTCGATAGAATTGCTTTTAAGGCTTTTTCCAAAGATATGTACCTCTCCCGAGTCAGGCCGCAACAGGTCAAGCATCACTCGGATGGTGGTGGTTTTGCCCGCGCCATTGGGTCCCAGGAAACCAAAAATTTCTCCCTGCCCAACATCAAAAGTGGCGTCATTCACCGCTTGGGTTTTGCCGAAATACTTGCTAAGGTTTTGAACCGATATGATTTTATTTGATGACATTTTCAGATTGCAATATCCATTTTTAAGTTTGGAATGTTAATTTACATAAATTAGACGCAGACCTGCCTAGCCGGCAAGGCTTGTTTTCACTGGTTGAACGGATTTTTTTTATCCGTTATATCCGTGCTGATCCGCGTCAGTTCTTCCCTTTGGTGTGCCCTTCCAATTTAAAATAGAACTGCTATTTTTAGGTTACTAAAAATCCACCATTTCCAAAATGTGAAAGACATGAAATTATTTATGATTTATGATTAACGATTTTTTATTTAAGATGTATATCAATGTTTTATTTACTCCCAATAATCACGTAAAATTACCCAAAACAATAAATCATGCTAATTTTGCGCAAAATATATTTTTCGAGATGGAAAAAGGAAGGGATGCAAAACCACATATCGGCATATTTGGCCGGCGCAACAATGGCAAGAGTTCATTTATCAATGCTCTGGCAGATCAGGAGATTGCGATCGTTTCTGAAATTGCCGGTACTACGACCGATCCGGTTAAGAAGTCGATAGAGATTCCCGAAGTAGGCCCTGCCATTCTGGTTGATACTGCCGGTATTGATGATAGTGGTGAACTAGGTAAAAAGCGCATTGCGAAAACAAGGGCGGTGCTTAAGATTATCGACCTGGCTATTTTGATAGTCAGTGAAAATACATTTGGTGAATACGAGGAAGACTTAATTAAACGTTTCAATAAGTTTGAAGTCCCGTTTTTTGTTGTCCACAATAAGATGGATGTTGAAGCAGCGGGTCCTGAATTGAAGGCCTTAATTATTGATACTTATAAAACTGAAGTACTGGATTTTAGTTCGCTTAAGCCGGATAATACTGATGCAATAATTTCAGCGATAAGCAAGCATACACCCGAAACAGCCTATAAATCCCGTTCGATGATTGGTGACCTGGTGAATGCCGGCGACACTGTTTTGCTTGTTACACCTATCGACAGCGAAGCACCCGAAGGCAGGATGATCTTGCCACAGGTGCAGGCTTTGCGTGATACACTGGACAACGATTGTATCTGTGTTATCCTTAAAGAAGATGCACTGGCAGATTATATCAGCAAAATGCAGCCCAAACCCGCACTCGTCATTACCGACAGCCAGGTGTTTGATAAAGTGGATGCAACAGTTCCAGCTGAAATTCCCATGACCAGTTTCAGCATTATGCTGGCTCGCCACAAAGGGGATTTCGAGCATTACATGAAAGGGACTTCCAAACTATCAGAACTAAAGGATGGCGACCGTTTGTTGATTCTCGAATCCTGCACCCACCATGTTACCTGCGACGATATTGGCAGGATTAAAATCCCCAATTGGGTGTCGAAATTGAGTGGCAAGAAACTGGAATTTGATGTTGTTGCCGGACTGAGCGATATAAAAAGAGATATACACGATTATGCAATTGTTATCCAATGCGGCGGATGCATGATCACCCGCAAGCAAATTTCGGGAAGGTTAAAACCTGCAATTGATGCAGGTATTCCTGTTACAAACTATGGAATGGCCATCGCATGGGTGCATGGGATTTATGATAGGGCAATTCAACCATTTTTAAACAATTAAGCACCAAAATTCAAATATCAAAATTCAAATATCAAATGACAAATAAAATTCAAATATCAAAATCCAATAGGACAAATAAGGCCGTGTTAAAGATTTTTTTGGCTCTATTAATCGTGAGTATTTGGTTTGGATGTAACAGCCAGCAAAAGCAACAAGATCAAAAGCCCTACCTGGTTGTATTGTCTATGGATGGCTTCAAGTGGGACTATACCGATAAAGTGAATACTCCCAATTTTGATAAAATAGCACAGCAGGGAGTGAAGGCGAAATCGATGATCCCATCATTCCCAACCAAGACTTTTCCCAATCATTACACGCTTGCAACAGGCTTGTATCCCGACCATCATGGAATTGTATTAAACGGATTTTATGATCCTATCGAAGACCGTTACTACAGGGTGGGTAACCGCGATGCAGTTAGTGATGGAAGTTTTTATGGTGGAGAGCCCATTTGGGTAACAGCAGAAAAGCAAGGTGTTAAATCGGCTTCACTGTTTTGGGTTGGTTCCGAGGCAGAAATCAAAGGTCTCAGGCCTTCCATCTGGAAAACATATGAACACAAGATGCCCTATGGAAACAGGATCGACACTGTAATTTCATGGCTTGAACTTCCAGGACCCCGGCGTCCACATTTGATCATGTGGTATTTTGATGAGCCCGATAGTGAAGGCCATCATTCAGGCCCGGATGGCTTGAAAACTTTTGAAACCATCGAACGTCTTGACAGTTTGCTTGGAGTCTTTCTGCATAAACTTGAGCAGTTGCCCATTGCAAATCAGGTAAATTTTATCGTTACCTCTGATCATGGTATGTGTGCCACTAAAGATGACAGAGTTGTAATGCTTAATGAATTTATCCAGGAAGAATGGATCGAAGAAATTCAGGGTAATAGTCCGATCTGGACTATTAAAGCAAAACCGGAATTTAAAGATGATCTTGCTAATAAACTTTCGACGATAGAACACATCACTGCCTGGCCTTCTGCTGAAGTTCCTGAGCGTTTGCATTATGGCAAAAATCCAAGAACCCTTGATTTTGTTGCAGTTGCCGACAGCGCATGGAGCCTCTTCTACGACAAGAAAGGATCGTACTATGGAGGGGCACATGGTTACGATAATAAAAACACTGATATGCATGCCATTTTTTATGGAACCGGCCCGATGTTCAAAAACAACTATTTCCAAACAACTTTTCCCAATGTGAGTCTCTATCCATTGATGTGTGAAATACTTAATTTGCAAGCAGCGCCGAATGATGGCAATTTGAAGGAAGTCGAGGGGATGCTGAAGTTGAAAGAGTGAACGAAG
>CAZBDF010000170.1:0-8924 GCA_964490385.1 uncultured Lentimicrobiaceae bacterium
AATATCAGAACAAAAAGTCCCATTTGGAAAAAGCTACCTATATTTATTTATTATTTTTTAACAATTATCATTTTCTTGTTGGTCATTACTACAGACACTTGCATCATATACTTAAACATATTGCTACACAAAATGGAATAATTAACAAAAAGAAATATTTTGGTTTTTTGCAAGCACAAATGTCATCCTTTGAACTAATGCTTCTTTTTTATAATTCACTGATTAGTCAAGAATTACAAAAATTGCTTGTAGAAAGTAATTTGCTTGAAAATTTAGCAATTGAGGATTTATTAGAAAATTCACACAATGTAAATCCAAAAATTAAACTCAGATTTCGATCTGAAATTATTGATACTTGAAATACTAGCTAAAATGGGGAATTGATCTTCATAAATATTCAGAACATATAGCCTACCAGTTCATGTACGATTATTTTATGTGGCTGGTAAAAGGCATCAAAGCCATCTCCCCAAATTCGGTTGTAAGCACAACCCAAATTGGTTTTGCGATGATTAATTCGATGTTGAAGGGTTATGACAAAAAAGTGTTGACACCGAAGGATATTATTGCTTTATCGGCAATATAATCTGCATTTCAGTTGGTGGATCAGTAGCAGTGTTTTCAATGGAGAATTATATCAATCATTTGGGGGTATATTTAGTATTAAAACATCAGCACAGATAATTCAGGATTTCATACCTTTCAACAATCTATCATATTCCAATCCCAATCGTGCAAATGAATTGGCAAAATATTTAGTCTTCCAACCCAAAACCCATGCATTTCTTCCTTCTTTAAACCCGAATAAATGCCAATCAGTTTTTGTTCACATCCAAATTATAATTTTTAAAAATAATGTAATTTAGGTAGCCTCAATACCTAAATAGCATAATAATTAAAAACAGATGCCCAAATAAGGTTATTATGGATTTGCCAGCTATGAGCTGGAAGTTAATTAACAATCAAAAGTTGATTAGTATTAATCCTAAGAAGCATATCAGGGCCGTTGAAAGTTTAATAAAGATATAGAGCTAATTTTTTAGCACTTTTGCACCGCAAAACAGACCCTTATGTTTGAATGGAATCAAATAAAACCTTTTCAGGAAATAGTTGTATTGGCAACTGAAAATGCAAGGAATTACATCCATGATTCCGGGCCATTGTATCATGAATTTCACCCTGATTCCCTGATCAAGGAACCCTGGAATGCAATTTCCTCACTGTTTTTTTTGGTGCCCGATATTTTCTGGCTGTGGAAGCTAAGAGGGCAATACAGAAAATACTTGATGATAACGCTTCTGTTGCCTTTGCTGTTTTTAAACGGTATTGGCTCTACACTTTACCATGCTTTCCGCTCTTCACAACTGGCGCTGTTGCTTGATTGGATGCCGGCCTTTATAATGAACCTGCTGCTTGCATGGTACATGTGGAAAAAAGTAATGAACCGTCCGGTGATTTCAATTTTTGTGGTGCTTGGTTTCTATTTGCTGGCTATCCTTTCTGTATTCAGTATGGCCACATATTTCAAAGAAATGTCAGCCAATATTGGGTACTTGTTTATTGGTTTATCATTTTTGCTACCATCGATGATTTTCCTTTGGCGGACGAATTTTTATAAATGGTATTTACTGCTTATTTCATTTGTCTTACTCGGGACTGCCCTTTTATTCCGCAGCCTCGATTACCCAACTCCAAATCCGTTCCCGGAACTTCTGCCACAGGGAACACATTTTTTGTGGCATATAACAAGTGCGCTTGCAGTTTTTAGTTTAGGATATTATTTGATGTTTATCCAAAACCTGAATCCTAAGAAATTAAATCACGAAGAGTTTAACAAGTTTGATAATGACAAGTAAAATACCCATCTTTATATTTCTACTTTTTGTAATTGTTGGAAATGCATTTTCAATAGTAACAAAATGCGAATTGAGCGGCACAGTAAAGGATAGTTTAAATGGTGAAGGATTGGCTTTTGCATCGGTTCAATTGACATCAGTTGTTGACACAACTTTTAGCAAAGGTGCTGTAACTAACATTGACGGTGCATTTAAAATTTCTGATATCCCTTTCGGGAAGTATAAACTGCTGGCATCTTACATGGGCTACGAACAGCAGGAACTTACCGTTGATATCCAGGAAAAGAAAATGGAGTTAAACATTGGTCTTGCCAAAAAGGACTTCACTTTATCGGAAGTAGAGATTAGTGCCGAAAAAGAACTGGTGGAACAAAGCATTGAGAAAACCACGGTGAATGTATCAAAAAACACAACACTCGCTGGTGGTACTGCCATTGATGTGATGCAAACCCTGCCTTCGGTGGATTTTGATATCGATGGAAAACTTCAATACCGGGGGAGCGATAAGGTGACCCTGTTGTTGAATGGCGAGAAATCCGAGCTGGTAAAATCCCTCGACCAGATACCCGCCGACCAGATTAAAAAAATTGAGATCATCAATAACCCGTCGGCAAAATATGATGCCCAGGGAATGTCGGGGATTATAAACATTGTACTGAAATCGGGAAATGCAGGCAAGAATAAAACTACTGTGATGCTCTACGCTGGTTATCCCGAAACTTTTGGTGGCAATGCCGGTTATTCAGGAGGTTCAGGGAAGATTAGTTTTTTTGTGAATGGAGGTATCAACCACAAAACCAAGTTCCAAACTAAAGAGCACTTGAGGGAAAATGATGAAAATCCTAATACTGATAATTATTACCAATACGATAATCAGGACCAAATCCTGAACGACGCTTTTGTCAACGCAAACTTTGGTTACGCCATCAACGAAAAACAAAAAATTGGCCTATCACTCATTGGCTCAACGAAATTTAATTCTGCAGACCGGGGCATTCAGTACGAAACAGTGGACGACAGCGGACAAGTCATTTATGAGTCTTACAAAGAAATTAATATTTCACTTGATAATTTTACCATCGATGGCAATGTGAATTACAAGTACGATTTTGATAAAAACGGGCAGCAACTGAAAGCGAATTTACATTATACATTGCTCGACCAATTGCAAGAAATGAATAATGCGTACTATGCTGAATTGAGTGCTGTAAATCCGGAGCTACAAAACACTTTCTCGAAACAATTAAATAAGGAAACTGATTTTTCGTTGGATTATTCGCACCCTGCGAGTGAGTCTGTGATGTTTGAAACCGGGTATAATTTCGATGCCAAAAACCTCCTCAATGATTTTACATCCGAAAGTTATAACTACCAAACCGTAACCTGGGAGGCAGATACAGCATTGGCAAACCGCTTCAATTATCTGCAAAATATCAATGCCGTTTACCTCAACCTCATCGCCAGCCTGAAGTATTTTAAAGTGCAGGCAGGCCTTCGTGGCGAATACACCAATAATGAGCAAAACAGTCAGAAAAAAGATGAATATTTTGACCTGTTTCCTTCCATTAATATTTCAAAACAGCTGTTGGGTCATTTTAATGTTTTTGTTGCCTACAACCGGAGGATCAACCGCCCGACGATTAAAATGCTCAACCCATTTACCGATGAATATGCCGATATCCTGAACATGCATGTTGGAAACCCTGACCTGAAATCCGAGTATGTAAACTCTTTTGAAGCTGGTACCCGATTTAGTTTTAATAAAGTCTCAGGTTCCGGTTCAGGATATTTGCGGAATATCGACCAGGCCATTTCGCGTGTAAAAACGGCTTCAAACGACAGCGCCCTTGTTGTTACTTTTATGAACCTTGATAATGCAAAACTCCTTGGTGGTGAACTATCATTATCGTACAAACCGTTTAAATGGTGGCATATCAATGCCAGTGGAAATGTTTTTTACACCCGGCTTATTGGGGAATATGGCCCCAACGAAATCAATAGGGAACAGATTGGCTGGACTGCCAGTATTGCCAACAACTTTAAACTACCTGCAGGTTTTGGCTTTCAATTAAATGGCTATTACCGGTCGAAACTGCCCTCGGCCATGGGAACATACATGGAGCGTTATTACATTGACGTGGCCGTGAACAAAAATATTTTAAAGGGGAAAGGCAAGTTGATATTTAAAGTGTCGGATGTATTTAATACCTACCGCTACGGACTTGATCTTGACGCAATAGATGAAAACGGATACAAGTATAGCCAGCGAAACCGAAGGAAAAATGAGTCACAGTATTTTATCCTGAGTTTTGTTTATAATATTGATGGTAAGGAGAAGCAAAAGAAGAAGACCAATTTTTACCTCGATTCCTTTGATAAGTAACTACATTGGAGTCCGGTTAAAAGAATTAGAAATGTTTAAAAACTATTACCTGTGCAACCCTGCCTCGCGGCAAGGGGGGCTCTACGAGGTATTAATAGTTTAGGGGTTTACTTTTTTCTCTACAATACTAAATCGCCTACGGCGAAACCGCTTCGCAGCGAGGCGAGTTCCGCGTAGCGGATAAAGTACTGTGGAAAAAAATATTAGATTCTCTGAAATATTCTCCGTAGGGGATGAACAGTTTTTACCTGATACCAATGAAATAATAACAACAATGAACTGTAGTCCGGCGTAATATTTGGAATAGCGAAATAATTATTGCCGAAATATTTAAACAAATCAAAACAATAGATGTTGATGTACAAGTTTACCATTTGCGTTCAAGCGATGGCCACGAAGTTGATCTGCTAATCGCAACCGAAGTCGGATACATTGCCATTGAAATTAAAAAAAGTAAGGCTGTACGCCCGGTTGACGCTAAACATTTACGTGACCTTGAAGACATTTTGGACAAACCTATATTGCACAAAATTGTAATTTCAAACGATTTAAACATGAAAAATCTGGGAGAAGATATTCGGGCAATCCCGGCAGTGAAATTCTTAACATGAAACGAAAACTAAAAATGATCCTCATAATAATTGCCATTGTAATTGGAATAGTTGTAGTCGGCACAGCATTATTCCTGAATTTATCACCTCAATTTGGTGCATCCAAACAAGCCATTCAAACATCAAGGGTATTAAATTCTCCAAATTTTAGAGATGGCAAATTCGTGAATGCGGAAGAAACGGTTGTGATGACTAATTTTAAAATCAGTACACTGCCCGAATATTTCACCAATGAAGGTAAAGTCCCCGATTTTGAAATTCCGGTGGAAAAGATTTTACCCAACGAAATCAGCAATTTTGATGATAGCCTCACTCGTGTAACCTGGTTCGGCCATTCGACAATATTGCTTGAAACTGCGGGTAAAACTATATTTATCGACCCGATGCTGGGCATGGTTCCGGCACCTGTTTCCTGGGCAGGATCGAGTCGGTTTAATCCCAACTTACCCATCGACATTGAAGCACTTCCATTTATTGATGTGGTGCTAATCTCTCACGATCATTACGACCACTTGGATTATGGAAGTATTATGCAACTAAAAGAAAAAGTTGGGAAGTTTTATGTGCCGCTTGGGGTTGTCGCTCATTTACGTTCCTGGGGAGTTGCCGCAGACAAGATATCTGAAATGGATTTATGGGATAGTGAGACTTTTGGTGAATTGACTTTTATTTCTACGCCATCACGTCATTTTTCAGGAAGGGGATTGTTTGACAGAAGTTCCACCCTTTGGTGTTCCTGGGTAATCCAAACCGAAAACACGAACATTTTCTTCAGTGGTGACGGAGGTTATGGTAATCACTTTAAAAAGATAGGCGATAAATTCGGCCCATTTGATTTTGCTATGATGGAATGCGGACAATACAACGAGCAGTGGTCGCAAATTCATCTGCTGCCTGAAGAAGTGCCGCAAGCGCTTTTGGATTTACAATGCCAGGTATTTATGCCCATTCATTGGGGTGCTTTTAAGTTGGCCCTCCATGATTGGGCTGAACCGGTAGAAAGTTTAAAAAAGGCAATAAATTCTGATGAAGTAACAATGGCAACTCCAAAAATAGGAGAACAGTTTATTATTGGAGAATCCATTCCAATGGATGAGTGGTGGAAGAAATAGTTTTCGTAGAGAGATTAGTTAGATTCTGCCCTTAAAATCGGATTTTCTATATACAGGAAAACATTTTGCCACAAATTTCGCTGATTAGCACAGATTTTTATCAGTGAAAATCTGTGAAATCTGTGGCTAACTGGAGTTTGTTGACTAACTATAGTTGGATAAAAGCGTTATAAAAATGAAGCCTCTGTGCTTAGCTTAATTTGACTAATTTGGATTCAGTTTGCGAATTTGCAGTACAGTTTAATAACTTTCTCTCTTATTTCCTATTTTTACCGAATCAAAGCAAACTATTAATAATTGAAATATCTACTTCTATGAACAAAACTGAAACTATAAACAGGCTAAAATCTGGAAACGAAAATTTTGTTAATGATAAATTGGAATCGAAAAATCAGGGTTCAAAGAGAAGAAAAACCCTAACCGAAGGGCAGGATCCTTTTGCAATAGTATTGAGTTGTGCAGATAGCCGCATAGTACCCGAATTGGTTTTCGATACGGGAATTGGAGAATTATTTGTTCTGCGTGTTGCCGGAAATGTAGCCAACACTTCTACCATTGCAAGCATCGAATATGCAGTTGCACATTTAGGAACCTCGATTATTATTGTGCTCGGTCATGAAAGTTGTGGAGCGGTAACTGCTGCCGTAAAGGGAGGAAACAATGGTTACAATATCAATCACCTTTTAGCCCACATTACACCCGCTATTTGCGAATCAGCAGAAAATGCTTCTGTAAATGATGTGGCTAAGCTTAACGCTAAACTCACCGTTCAGGATTTAAGCAATCGGTCAGCAATAATTGCTGATGCCGTAAATTCAGGAAAATTGGAAATACTCCCGGCATATTATCATTTGGATACAGGTTTGGTTGAGTTTTTAGATTAAATCATAGTATATGTACATTAACAAAAATTTCGCAGTTAAAGGATTCAAATTATAACAATTCTGATGTTAAATTGGTATGAATAGCCCCCGCCAACAACGCAACGAAAACCTTATTTCATTAATCGCTAATCCCCGGATTTGAAGACCTTATCTTAGGGAACTATATGATTACGGTTTTTAAAAGAATAAACCTTTTTTGCTCCATAACCCACACCCAAAAGTACAAGGGCTATCAATCCGCTACCAATAGGTGCGCCGCCGCCTACCGGAGTATTTCCTCCGCCCTGGCTCGGGGTGCCATTTCCGTTGTTGGGCATCGTTGTTCCAGGTGGCGTAGGTGGTGCCGGTGTAGTAATACACGGCACCCCAGGTGTCGTCAAGCTGCGACCAGTCGATGAACGAAGGGTAGGGATTTCCCAGGAGGTTCCAGCCGTAATATGCCTCCGTTACCGGGTCTTGCTAGGCCTGGCTGGTGGCAATGGAAATGTTTCCGCTATTCAGGTTTCCCTCGAAAGTGTAGGTTTCTGTGTCCGACCATAGCGAATATCCCTGGGCGGGTGCAAGCGTTGTTGAAGGGCTAACAATATCGGTCCAATCGGCCGATGATTCCGTAAAAAACTGGAGGTAATGACCGAGGAAGGTTTCGGCAGTGGCACTGCCCACGGGCGACGACACCAGGTGCCAGGCCGAAGAGCCGTCGATGTAGCGTTGCACCGTGGCCGGCACCGAGGCTGTGCTGCTGATAAGCGATCCCGTTCCGGCGGCGGTGGATTCGATCATCAGGCCGCTTACTCCGGCGGCATTGTTCAAAAGCCCCTCCACAGTAAGTTTGCCATTGGGGCAATAGTTAAGGAGGCTCCGCTAATTATGTAGAGGCCACCAATTTCGACAGTGGTTTCGAGGCGGGGATTGTTGACCGTAAGCGGGATTATGGCATTTTCGCCGGAGGAAGGTGGCACCGAAACCCCATCCCAATTACCGGGATTTGTCCAGTCGTGGTCGATGCCGCCTGTCCAGGTGTACGTTTTATCTTCGCCCCATCCGGCAGGCACCCAATCGCTGTTGCCCATGTTTTGTAATCTTCCAACATTACCATTCCCGGTATGATCATATAAATAGGTTCCCGAGTTCATATCAAATTTATAATAGGCCACCAAGCCGTTTTCGTGGCCCGTTAGCACGATGTTCCTATTATCCTGGATCTCAGCAGCGGTGCGGTCAATATTCCAGATACGGACTTCATCGATCAGGCCATCAAAATTTCTCCCGGTATTACCGCTGTTTTCCCCAAAATAAAGCAAATCATTCGTTCTATCAATGTCTCCTATAATAGGATTAGTAGCATCAAGCTGCCCGTCCACATACAGGTATTTTCTTAAACCGTTCATGACGCAGGCTATATGATGCCACTGTCCGTCATTCACATTGGTGGTACCTTCCAGGTCGATTGGAATTGTTCCTGTTGTGCCAAAATTCAAGTGATTGGTAGTGCCGTATCGTTCCAGGCGCCATGCACCATCCCCTTTTGTAATTATGGCCTGCCATTCTTTATCAAAAGCATCAATTTTAATCCAGGCCTCCAGGGTCATTTTAAAGTAAAAATCGAAATTGGATTCATTTGAGATGCTCACATAATCGTTGGTGCCGTCAAAATCGAGGGCATTGCCTGGAGGGATCATTATTTCACGAGGTGATAATATGGTGTAAAAAGATATGGTTGCTCCATATCCTATCCCTGCGCTATTGGTAGCATAAGCCCGCACATAGTAAATCGTTGTATCCAAAAGTCCTGTTAGCATGCTGGTAAAGCCCCCTGGACTTCCACCTTCATCCCTTATTCCCAGATGATTCGTAAGGTTTGGGTTATTGCTTACATCCCAAATCACTCCTTTGGCAATTAAGGGACTATTTCCTTCATATATAAAAATCCCACCCGATTGGGCCGTATCTGACCCGATATTGAAAACCTCTGTTGTGTTTATTATCGGAATCCCCAGCATTTGCAGAAAGGGATAACCATCATTATCCACCCCATTCATATCCCAGATGGAAGTAAAATCCCACCCTTCATCGGTAAA